>NZ_QTVH01000016.1:0-62663 GCF_003435975.1 Clostridium sp. AF36-4
AGCAGCCATCAAACTGCTACGCCTAAAAAGTCTAACATTTGGGGGTCACATCAGAAATAAGATTAGCGTTGTGTGTGTGCATTATTGCAGTTTCTATAACTGGTTCCAGCAATTTTTTATCTCATCGGACGTATAGAAATTTTCACGAAAAGATTTCTTTTTTTAATCTACAAAAATCAATTTATCAACTTTGTCTGGTGTATTACAATGAATAATGTCAATAGTAACAGTATAGTTTGGCATTTGAATAAAAAACAGTATGGTTTTGAAAATAAGATATGTAGTAACAAGGAATAAAAGAATTTATTCAATGATTGTTGTTTGGGAGGACGTGTGCTATAATATATTTGCCAAAAGTACCCATGACAGGGTGGTAGACTCCTAAGTTTATGTACACCGGCTTGCTGGAATACATAGCACGGACCGTAGCAGGGCGAAGACGGTGGCGCTTATGACAGCTTTTGAAATCATTTCAATTTTCATCGGTATACTAACATTGTTATGTGCCTTTGGTAGTCTTGTTATAGCGTTGCTTTGCCTTTCTCAACAAGAGAAAGACAAAGCGAAAATAAAAATGCCTATCCTGCCTGACCCACAGGATGGGTGGTGTCCGTAAGGGCATTTAACCTTTGTGGGAGCATCCACTTTGGAGTGGGTGCTTTCCAATATAGTTATAATATCACTGGTAAGGAAATATATCAAGTATTTTTTTGATAGAACATATAATTTCACATAAAAGAGAATTGTGATGTGTGACAATGGATAATTTTAGAAAGTGGTGTGCTATATGAAAAATGAAACAAGTAAACGGCTGCAAGACAATTTTGATAAAGACAATAAGCTGAAAAGCGAATTAAATTATGGTATTGCGGACATGGAGGCTGGGAGAGAACTTCCATTGGATGAAGCCATGGAAAAAATAACTGAGTTAAGAAATGTTTTTAGGGGGCTGGAGAAAATAGAGAAACTTGACGAAGCCACGTTAGAATTATATTCTTTACTTGGTCAGGGATATACGGCGATGCAAGAAGGTCGAGAAAGTTCCATCGATGAAGTGAAGGCACAAATTCGGAAAAGGAGAGAACAACGTGTCCATCGTTAAGTTTGCAAAACAACGCTTTTTACCAAATTGTCTAAAAGAGGTTGCAATTTTAGCTTGTTTTACAGCTTTTTTGTGGTAAATCAATGTGTCTAAACAACTCTTTTCGGTATGCTAGGGCTTTAACGTTGCATTTGGACGCGAAAGATTAAGAAGGAATGCAACGCTTTTGGCTTGGAAATATGATTAGCGTTGCATGGGTGCATTATTGCAGTTTCTATAACTGGTTCCAGAAATTTTTTGTCTCATCGGACGTATAGGGATTTTCGCAAAAACATTCATTTCCTAATCTGCAAAAATTGGTTTATCAATTTTGTCTGCTATATTACAACGAATACTGTCAATAGTAACAGTATAGCTTGGTATTTGAATTAAAAAACAGAATGGTTTTGGAAATAAGATATGTAGTAACAAGGAATAAAAGAAGTTATTTAATAGTTGTTATTCAACTTGACACGTGTTAAAATATATTTACGGAAAGTACCCATGACAGGGTGGTAGCCTCCCAAGTTTATGTACACCGGCTTGCCTTTCTCGATAAGAGAAATAGGAACAAGCAAAAATAAAAATGCCTATCCTGTCTGACCCACAGGATAGGCAGTGTCCATAAGGACAATATTGCTATAAACTTGGAGCATCCACTTTGGAATGGGTGCTTTCTTTGTATAATCATAATAACACTCTTGTAGAAAGAATGCAAGTGGGGTTTGATAAAAAATATTCTGCAAATTCAGTCTAAATTATTAACATTTTTCGAATTAGTCTTCTTACATTTTGGACATGCATATCTTCCCCGAACACGTTGATTTATCCCTGCCAACCATGAGCAATTGCAATGATTACATTTCCGTCCATGATTTCGTTTTGTTATAGATGCTTTATACAGATGTTCTTTTGGGCAAATCCAATTTGCCTTTTTTGAACTGTTTGGACTGATTTTACTAGGCTTAATGTCGTTAAGTTCAAAATCCCATTCAATCATTAAATCTGGTCGTTTAGTTGCTATAACCTTATTCGTGATTTTCTCACATGATAACTCATTATCTGTTGCATCCAGCATGGCTCCTGCACCTAAAAGAAATGTTAATAATTCTTTATTCACAGATGCGTTCATTTTTGCTTTCTACCTTCCGTCATCGCCTGACACATCTTCATAAGTTCAGCCACACACTCGCTCTCTGTCATTGTTTTCACATTAAACCCATATGCTTGCATGACAACTCTGTCATTATTCCAAAATCATACAAGGTAGCATTCGGCATAAGAAGATTTGAATCTCCACAAATCACATCTGGTGACATAAATCCTAAAGGTATGTATCTGCGATTCTGCGATGAATGTCTTGGAATAATGATATATGTATCCTCCGGTTGTCGAACTTCCCCAAATAGCATCGGATATTCAGCAAGTTTTTTAGTAGCTTCACGATTACTATTTTCACGAAGCAATTTCACTTTCAAGACCGCATCCATAACTGGTGGAACTTTTTTGACTTCGTTAGGTGAAATATCCTTTAACCAAAGACAATACCTTTCTTTATTATGTAAGAATTCTTTTGCTCCAATAAATGGTTTAAACATGCTTCTTGCAAGAGGATATTTCTTAACTATTTCTTCTTTGTTTTCAAAAGTAAAATTCCTCCATCATTCGGCATACTCCCAAAAACTACATTCGAAACACTACTAATGGTTTTTTTCTATTTTCGATAAAAATATCGGGTGCTTCTATCAAATATGCGTTAATATTGTCTACAAAGGTACTGAAAAGAGGTAACAGAAGAAGAAAAGGCGAAGGACGGAAGTTCTTCAACCACAGGAATGTTACCTGTGGATTTTTTTTGTTATAAAGGAAAACAGATACTAGAAAATTCAATTTAAGTACCAAATATATCATAGAATAATCTTACAGATAGGGCTATAATTAAAATATTATTTTAGTCAATTTACAATTTAGAAGGAGGTAATTATGCAAATAGCAAGTAGAAAAGTAATCGCAGGCCTTATGGTTTTGGCTCTTTGTATCACAACACTATCCAGCGCCGGAAGTGATGTAGAAGCAAAGGCTAAGGCTTCTCTTAAGACCAAGAAGATTTTTGTTAAGGTTGGAAAGAAAAAGAGTATATTGATCAAGAATAAAACTAAGAAATATTCTTATTCTTTTACCAGCAGTAACAAACAAGTGGCAAAAGTAACATCAAAAGGGAAGGTTACCGGAATAAAAGCTGGAAAAGCGACTATAACAGTAAAAGAAGTTTTGAAAAAAGGTAAAAAGAAAAAAGGTAAAAAGAAGAAAAGAACATTGGGAAAGGTTAAAGTTACGGTAACTGGCATGAAAAAGAAGAATGTAGCAACGCCAACACCGGAAACGGTAAACAAGGCAACACCTACAGCAACACCTACAGCGACACCGTCTGCAACAGCACCGGTTGAGCCGACAGCATCAGCAACGCCAGCCGCATCGGAGCCGGCAACACCAACACCGATCGTAACGAGATCTCCTGCACCACGTCCAACATTGGCGCCTGGTATGCCGGAATTAGATAAGAACAATCTTACTGTAGCGGACTATCCGGGTATTGCATCCGATGTGCCGGATCTGGATATAATTCGTGTTGGTCAGAGCTACTACATGGTAAGTACAACGATGAACCTTGTTCCTGGTGTCCCTGTTATGAAGTCGACAGATCTTGTTCATTGGGAAATTGTAAACTATGCATGTAACCGTTTCCCGAACAGGGATTTATTTAATCTTGAGAACGGACAGCAGACATATAAGAATGGTTCCTGGGCAGCATCATTAAAATACAATGAAAAAACAAAACTTTTCTATGTAATCTACAATGTTAACAATGATGGTTTTTATTGTTACACGACACCGGATATCGAGAATGGTACGTGGAAAGCATATTACATACAGACAAGTTTCCATGACCCGGCATTGATCTTTGACGGTGACGGAATGTATGTTATCTACAATGGAAATAACATTCAGAAGATTTCTTTAAAAGAATCATCGGCAGAAGGTGGAATTGGAAAAGTTGTAAAAGAAGGCGGTTCAAGAGCACTGTTTAATAAGACATTGGGCGGATTCAAGTGGTCTTTATGGGAAGGTGCTCATGCTTATAAGATTGGTGATTACTATTACCTTATGATCATTGGTTCTTATGGAAGCTGGTTCCGTAGAGAAGTATGCTATAGAAGTAAAAAATTGTATGATAGTAAGGCGTCAGACTGGGAAGCTCAATTGATCTTTGAAGGCTCTACATATGAGTATGGAACCGGTATCGCACAGGGTGGTATTGTGGACACGATCTATGGTGACTGGTATGGATTCCTTTTCCAGGATCATGATGGTCTTGGTCGTGTTCCGTCTATACTTGCTGTAAACTGGGATTATGTTGATACAAAGAATAACAAGTATTATCCAGACTGGCCGATGATGGGTTACTATGATGATAAAGGAAACTTTGTAAATTGTCTTGGAACAAGCCAGAAGGTTAAGAATCCACTTACTATCCAGTTGAATAAGAGTGATAAGGAAAATTACATTGTTGGTGATGATGATTTCTCCTATCCGGATTTTAAGGAAGGTGACAGCCTAAAGAAAGTATGGCAGTGGAACCATAATCCGGATGACGCCAACTGGTCAGTAACAGAAAATCCTGGTTATTATCGAATTAAAAACGGTAAGGTAGCAGGGAATATCTGGTTTGCAAGAAACTCTCTGACACAAAGAACGGTAGGGCCTAACTTTACATCAGAGACATGCGTTTTGACAGAAAATATGAAACCGGGTGATTATGCAGGTCTTGCTGCAATCAGTGCACACTATGGAATGGTTGGTGTAAAATGCGATGAAAATGGTAACCGTTACGTATTCCAGGGCTGCAATAGTGATACGAATAGTGGTGCAAAGGCGAAGAAAGAGGATAAGATAAAAGAAAATGCTGTTTCTAAAGAAAAGATCGAAGGAAACGCACCAGTATATCTTAAGATTGAGTATGCCTTTAATACAGGCAAGACAAGAGCAGATAGAGCAAACTTCTTCTATAGTTTAGATGGAGAGAATTGGAAGAGCATAGGCGAAACATTCTCACTTGGATTTGATACTGCGACAACATTTATGGGAACAAGAAGCTGGCTTGTAAATTATGCAACAAAAGAAGCTGGTGGATATGTTGATTTTGATTATTACAAAGTAAAATAAAATGATACCATTTCTGCCGGCAAGATTGTCTTGCCGGCAGTTTTTTTATTGTGCGCCTTGCGGCGCACGTTTCTAATGGGTGAAAGTCCCTAATCCGCCCTAGTAGTGGGAAGGATACAGCCAAAGACAAGGGTGTCCATCGTGAGGTGGAATCTGAAGGAAGTCGGATGGCAAATCTCTGGTCTGACGAACAGAAATCACATCAGGCTATAGTTAAGGATAAGGTTGCAATACAAACTAAAGTCCAATAGCTACTCGGAATTAACTATGGTAAATGTGGCAGATAGGTGGAGAGAAAGAAACGTGTGGTGCCAAGGCAGATTCATTTGAATTTCCACCTTTCCAGAAAGCAGAAATCAGATAGATTTATACGAGAATCGTAAAAAATGAAAATTTGTTAGAATTTTGGTTAGAACAAACGGAATTTTTGCAGTTTTTCAGAAAGAAAAAGGCTGAAAAACACTCATAAAATAGAATGTTTTCAGCCTTTGAAGCGAAGTGCATACAAGCGTTTCTCTGAAACGCTTGTCCCACGGCTATCGCCGTATATACGCGGATTGTGATGCGTCTGCCTGCGAGCAAGCTCGCGTCAGCCGCCCACACCCCGCTATGCACTTCTCTTAGCTATCGTGCGGATAACAGGACTTGAACCTGCACGGGATTCCCCACTAGAACCTAAATCTAGCGCGTCTGCCAATTCCGCCATATCCGCAAACAAGTGAAATTATAACAGACAGGAGGTAGACTTGTCAAATTTATTCGTGCAAAATGGGAAAGATAGTGTTATACTTATTACAAATGATGTTGGAAATAAAGAGAGAAAGGACGATGAGAGTATGGGAGCATTAGTAGCACTTGGTGTATTTACGGCGATTGCCATTGTAGCAGTGATTGTTGTGGTTGCTGCGGTAGCTGCGATTGTGGCAGGCGTTACGGATTCGACCAAAGAAGAAGAGGTATAAAGGATGGAACAGTCAAAGAAAACTTCATTTGATTTTTATATGCTGCCACTGGTTCTTGCCGTGGCAGTTGTTCCCTTATTGACAATGATGACTTCGTATTCATCGGGAATTGGGAAATATACATGGGCGTCCGGCGGTTCATTTGTTGATTTTTTTCTTGGCTTTAAGCGGGGGGCACTGATTCTTTTAGGAGCTGTGATTATTATTTTGTTTTGTGCTGCGCAGTGGATGCGGGTGCAGGCAAAAGCGGTGTGGACGACTAAAAATCAGAAAATTGTTTTGATTTTACTGGCAGTATTTTGGGGTGTTACCGCAATATCGGCATTGCTTGCGGATGAAAAAATAGATGCGTTATTCGGTGGATTTGAGCAAATGGAAGGGATACTTGTGGTGACTGCTTATGTTGCTCTTTTTTGTCTTGCTTATTTTCTTTTATCGAGTGAAAATAAAATTCAAGTGATTGTACATGCGCTATTAATTGGGTCGCTGATTCTTTCTGTTTTAGGGGCGTTACAGGCTTTTGGTGTGGATTATCTGGCAAATGATGTCACAACGCCTTTTTTTACCATGTTTATGCATGCGCTGCCTAAGAAGTTTAATGGAATTACGGCAAGTTTTGGAAAAGGGGTTTCTTATGCAACACTTTACAATCCTAATTATGTTGGGTCCTATGTGGCACTTGTGCTTCCGCTTACCATTTATGAGGCGGTACAGGATGAAAAAAACAGATATAAAATTGTGGCGGCGGCATCCGCTGTGTGCCAGCTTATTATGCTAAAGGGTTCCGGTTCGCTTGCCGGGATGGTTGGTGTAGGTGCGGCAGTATGCGTGGCGGTGTTGTTTTTGTTTTCGGATATCCATAAAAATAGGAAGATTCTTTGTGGCGTATTTGTTGTGGCAGTCGGACTTGTAGCTTTGTTTTTGTGGAAAAATCCGACATTCTTTCGCTCTGTCATAAAGGGAAATGGAGAGCCGTGCAGCAGCCATATTTCTTCTATGATTTCAGATGGCACGAGTGTGAAAATTACATTGCATTCAGGGAAAATGATTACGCTTCGGTGGGATGCCGATGCAACGGTTTACGAATTTGAGGCTTTGAATGAGAATGGAAAAAAGATTGAAATGACAGGCGATTCCTTCAGTGGTGTTAAGTTAAAAGGGGATGCGTATCAGGGACTTTTGTTTGAGGCGACTAAGCGTCAAATTACGTATCAGGAGCAGAAAACTTATTTTGATGTATTGCGTCTTACGGTGGATGATAAATATTCGTGGGATTTTGCTATGCTTGGTGTGGGGCTGCGTTACATTAACGGAGTTGGGAAGCCGGATATGCTTCACTATGTGGAATCTTTTGGTATGGAAGGACATTATGATTTTGCGTCAAACCGTGGCTATATCTGGTCGCGCACATTTCCGCTGTTGAAGCGTGCATTACTTCTTGGTGTAGGTCAGGATAATTTTGCGTATGCATTTCCGAATGATGATTATGTAGGAAAAGTGAATTGTGGTTTCAATGAACAGATTGTTACAAAGCCACATAATATGTACTTGCAGATTTGGGTTCAGGATGGACTGCCTGCGCTGCTTGCATTTTTAGCGTTGTATCTGCTGCTTTTTGGCAGAACCATCCGTAAATGTTTCAAAAAAGGAAAATGGAATCATAGTCACAAAATTTCTTTGGCATTTCTGTGTGGAGTTAGCGGATATTTTGTGGCGGGGCTTGCCAATGACTCATCCATCTGCGTGGCACCGGTATTTTGGGTTTTGTTTGGGGTGGCGTTTGCTGTTTTACGCAGCGAATAAAAATTTTTGAAAAAAATTAGCACTCATCTCTTGACAGTGCTAACAGCGAGTGCTATATTATAACTGTGTTATAGATATGATAGAACATACAAGAGATTGTATTTCACTGAAACTGAAGGGAGTGAACGACATGAACATTAGTAAATTTACACAGAAATCAATGGAGATTGTAAATAATCTTGAAAAGACGGCATACGATTTTGGAAATCAGGAGCTGGCGCAGGAGCATTTGTTATACAATATGCTGACGGTCGATGACAGCTTGATTGTCAGTCTGTTAAAGAAGATGGACATTGACCCGGTCGTTTTCCAGGCGCAGGTGGAAGGCTTGATTAATAAACGGCCAAAAGTAGAAGGCGGTCAGATTTACGTTGGCAATGATTTGAATAAAGTTCTGATTTATGCCGAAAACGAAGCAAAGGCAATGGGTGATGAATACATTTCCGTGGAGCATTTGTTCTTAAGCATGCTTCGTAAAGCATCACCGGAGATAAAGAAGTTATTTAAGGAATTTAACATTGACAGGGAAAGATTTTTGCAGGCTCTTTCTCAGGTGCGTGGCAATCAGAAAGTGACAACGGATAATCCGGAGGCAGTTTACGAGAGTTTGTCTAAGTATGGAACGGATTTGGTGGAGCAGGCAAAGGATCAGAAATTAGACCCGGTAATTGGACGAGATGAAGAAATCCGTAACATGATTCGTATTTTGTCGCGAAAGACGAAAAATAATCCCGTTCTGATTGGTGAACCGGGTGTTGGTAAAACTGCCGTAGTTGAGGGATTAGCACAGCGTATTGTGCGCGGCGATGTGCCGGAAGGTTTGAAAAATAAACAGGTATTTGCACTGGATATGGGTGCTTTGGTAGCCGGTGCGAAGTACCGCGGTGAGTTTGAGGAACGTCTGAAGGCAGTGCTTGAGGAAGTGAAGGAAAGCGATGGACAGATTATTTTGTTTATCGACGAACTTCATACAATTGTCGGTGCCGGAAAGACAGATGGTGCAATGGATGCCGGCAACTTGTTAAAGCCAATGCTGGCACGTGGTGAACTGCACTGTATCGGTGCGACAACATTGGATGAGTACCGTATGTATATTGAAAAAGATGCAGCTTTGGAACGTCGTTTCCAGCCGGTAATGGTGGAAGAACCGACGGTAGAAGATACGATTTCAATTTTGCGTGGATTGAAAGACCGCTATGAAATTTTCCATGGAGTAAAAATTACCGATGGCGCACTTGTGACAGCGGCAACACTGGCAGACCGTTACATCACGGACCGTTTCCTGCCGGATAAGGCGATTGATTTGGTGGATGAGGCGTGTGCACTGATTAAGACAGAACTTGACTCGCTGCCGACGGAACTCGATGAGACCCAGCGAAAGATTATGCAGTTGCAGATTGAGGAAGCGGCGCTGAAAAAAGAAACTGATAACTTGAGTAAGGGACGTCTTACTGAACTGCAGAAAGAGTTAAGTGAACTACAGGAAGACTTTTCGGTTAAAAAGGCACGCTGGGACAATGAGAAAGCAGCCGTTGATAAAATTCATCAATTGAAAACGGAGATAGAAAATACGAATAATCAGATTGAGATGGCGAAAAACAGCGGTGATTTGGAGCGTGCATCGGAACTTGAATATGGCGAGCTGCCACGTTTGCAGCAATTGATGGACGAAGCGGAAAATGCGGCTAAAACAAGTGACCAGCAAATGGTACACGAAAGCGTTTCGGACGAAGAAATTGCTCAGATTATTTCCCGCTGGACAGGAATCCCGGTTGCTAAATTAACAGAGTCGGAGAGAAATAAGACACTGCATCTGGATGATGAACTTCATAAGAGAGTGATTGGACAGGATGATGGTGTGACAAAAGTGGCAGATGCGATTATTCGTTCTAAAGCAGGCATTAAAGACCCGACTAAGCCGATTGGTTCATTTCTCTTTATGGGACCTACCGGTGTTGGTAAAACCGAGCTGGCAAAGAGCCTTGCCGAGTGTTTGTTTGACAATGAAGCCAATATGGTTCGTATCGACATGAGTGAATATATGGAGAAATATTCCGTGTCCCGTCTGATTGGAGCGCCTCCGGGATATGTTGGTTATGAAGAGGGCGGACAGTTGACCGAGGCCGTGCGCCGCAGACCATATTCGGTTGTCCTTTTTGATGAAATTGAAAAGGCACATCCGGATGTGTTTAATGTTTTGCTGCAAGTGCTGGATGATGGTCGAATCACGGATTCACAGGGCCGTACGGTGGATTTCAAAAATACCATTTTGATTATGACGTCAAACCTTGGTGCAGAATTTTTGCTGGATGGCATTGATGAGAATGGAAACATTTCTTCTGAGGCAGAGGAACTTGTGATGTCGCAGTTGAAAAATCATTTCCGACCGGAGTTTTTGAACCGTCTGGATGAGATTGTTATGTTTAAGCCACTTTCAAAAAGCGATATCCGAGGCATCATTGATTTGCTTGTCAAGGATATTAACCGCAGAATTGAGGATAAAGAAATCTCTCTTACCGTTACAGATAAGGCGCTTGGTTATATTGTGGAAAAAGCATACGATCCGGTTTATGGTGCGAGACCGTTGAAGCGGTATTTGCAGAAAAATGTCGAAACTCTGCTGGCGAAGAAGATGCTTGCGGATGAAGTGGCAGTAGGAGATGTGCTTTCTCTGGATGTGGAAAACGATGCTTTAGTAATTCGTAAGGCGGGTTAAAACAAAATAATACTTCTTTTGGAAAAACTATGAGGAGATAGGGATATAATAAGTTCTTATTGAATTATAGTTTTTTCTTGTGTATATTCTTATTCGTGGGGAAAAATTGAATATTTAAATTTTTTTTCAAAAATATAAAACTTTTTTCAAACTTCACTTGTCTTATAGGTAAAAGACACAGAAAGGAAGGATGAAAATGAAAACGAAAATGAGAGGTTTTGTGGCTTTACTAATGGCTGCGATGATTATGGTGGGGATGATTCCGACGCGCAGCGAGGCAAAGAAGGTTACCTATTATAGGACTAAAAAGGTTTTCCTTCAGACAAAGGAAACCAAAATAGTAAAGACGACAAAGAAAATCAAAAAGGTTGTAGGCGTGAATCAGACACTGAAAGGTGTGGCAAAAGGAAAGAAAATTTCCAGTAAAAAAATCAAGTTTACGCCCGGAAAGGCCAGTGGCAATACGGGACTTGATGAAGAGGATATTATGGTAACGTATACGAATGGCAAAAAGCAGAAATTTATTGTAAAAACCGTAAATCAATATTTGGAGAAGATTGCCAAAAAACTTCGTCCGCTTGTGAAGAACCCGGATGAAGGACTTCGGATTATTGCCCATGAATATGAACAGTGTTATCAAACAGGAAAAAAGGATTATTTTGAAAATTTAAAAAGCAATCCGCGCGCATATAAGAACATGCTGAAGCGTACGGCAAATAAGAAATATACTTATGAATGGACTGCGTCAGAAAACTTTGGTGGCGAGTGTACCGTGGATGACATTATTAAAAAGGCGACGAAGTCACAGAAAATTGCCCTTATTTTGGAAACGTACTGCGACATGAACATGAAGTATAATAAAGATTCAAAGGGCAGACCGGTTCATGGCGAAAGCGGTGTGAAAAACCGATATAAGGCAATTTATCAGGGAACTTATAAAGGGGTCTGCGGGGAATCGTCCGAACGCTTGTATGAAATTTGCGAAGTGATTGGCGTTAAAGCAGGATTGGCGAGCAATCCAAAGGAGAACCATGAATGGCTTTGCATCGCCGCTGTTGACAAAAACGGCAAAAAATACTGGCAGGGGGTTCCGGCAAGCTCTTACGCAAGATGTTTATTGTGGAAAACAAAAGTGGGAACCGATGGATTTGATTGGGAAGTAAGCCCAAAAAGTTATGGAAAAGATATCTTTAATGTAGTAATTCGAAGAACATATGCAGAAGAGTAAGGAGGAAATGAGAAAAATGGAACAGTATGCAGAAGCGGTGGCAAGTGCGCTGGCAGGAAATCAGGAAGGATATGACTTTTTATATCAGAGTACCTATCAGAAAAAGTTTTTCATTGCGAAAAAATATATGGGAAATGACATGGATGCGCAGGATGTTTTACAGGATGCCTATGTGCAGGCATTTACAAAATTAAATACCTTGCAGGACTATCAGAAATTTCCGAATTGGTTTGGAATGATTGTTGCAAATACGGCGAAAAATGCGCTTCAGAAAAAGAAAATGCTGTTCTTCTCCGACCTAGAAGGTGTAAATGAAGAAGGTGAAGCAATGGAATTAAATATTATGGATACCGATGCGAGCCGCCAGCCGGAAATTGCTTACACAGAAAAAGAAACGCAGGAAATGGTTCATGAAATGTTAGATACACTGCCGGATGACCAGAGAATGTGTATTTTGATGTTTCATTTTGAGGGTGCGAGTATTCGTGAAATTGCGGAGGCAATGGAATGTTCGGAAAATACCGTGAAATCCCGTTTGAATTATGGGCGCAAGGCAATTAAAAAGAAATCCGAGGAATTGCAGAAAAAAGGCTGCAAACTCTACAGTATGGCACCACTTCCGCTTCTTCTTTTCCTGCTTCGCAAAGAAGAGGAGGCATTTTTACAAAACGCTGGCTTTGTGATTCCATCGGCTGCGTCGGTAATGAATCAGGGAGCAAAGATTGCAAAACAAGCTTCCAAAGGTTTTTTAAAGACTGTTGCAGGAAAAGTTACGATGACAGTTGCCGGTTTGGCTGCAATTGGTAGTATAGGAACCGGTATTTTTCTTGGAGCCAATGCGCGGCAGGAAAAACGGACGGCACCGACGCCAGCTCCGGAGCAGCAAGTCCAAGCAACTGCCACAGAGACTCCGACAGCGACACCGGAACCGACACAGACGCCGGTTCCGATAGCGGATAGATGGCGGGATGCCTATCGGAAAATACTAAGTAAGAAATTGAAAGTGAAGGGCTATACCGAAAACGGAAAAACAGGATATGTATCCGATTACAGCTATTTTCTTTATGATGTAAATGGTGACAACATTCCGGAACTGATTGTAACGTGTTTAGGAATTGATTTTGGAACCGGAAAGTATGGCTATCTTGCCCGTTTTTATTCTTACTCCGAAGAAAAGGGTGCATATGTGGCGGGGGAGGTAGACGAGTTGACGGCACGGACTGAATTTTATTACCGGCCGGGAAAAAAAGGTTTGATTATCGAAAGCGGTATTGTGAATATGGGTGAAATACCGGCACAATATGAGGGCGATATGACTGCCTGTGCGATAAAAAACGGTAAGCTTGTCACAAAAGAAAAATCGTACACGTGTGATGCGGAGGAGACAAATAAAGATAAGTACCGTCCAAAAGGAATAAAGACGATTTCATCGGATTCGATAAAAAACAGAAACGATTTATCCGGACTTAAGGTGGCTTATGAAAAATATAAGGAGGCATAAAGATGAAAGAATAAAGGTGCTATTTATCAGTACCAATATGCAACCAGCAAAAAGTTCAAAAAGGCAAAATCCATCCGCAGTTCTTATTCGACTGCTACTACGATGAACAGGCTGGCGAAGAAAAAGAAATATTATGTAAGAGTTCGCGGGTATGTAACCAATAATGGTAAAAATTATTATGGTGCATGGAGCAAGGTAAAAACTATCCACACTGAAAACAAGAAGAGAAGGGCAGTTCACGAGTATGTGAGCTGCCCTTTTAGAAAAATGCAGGAATTTATTTGCAGAACTGTTTGTCGAAATCCGGGTTGTACGCATAGAAGTTTTTCTTGTTCAAATCATCCTGCAGCAGACGAAGGCTTTCACCAAAGCGCTGGTAGTGCACCAGTTCGCGTTCACGCAGGAAGCGAATCGGATCGCAGACATCCGGGTCTTTTACAAGACGCAGAATGTTGTCATAGGTCAGTCGAGCCTTCTGCTCTGCCGCCATATCTTCATGCATATCGGCAAGTGGGTCACCGGTTGACTGAATGCTGGTTGCGCTCCAAGGCTCACCGGATGCAGCCTGTGGCCAGATGCCGATGGTGTGGTCGATATAATAAGGGGCAAATCCCTGTTCTTCCAATTCTTTTGCGTTTAAGTTTTTCGTGAGCTGGTGAACAATGGCACAAATCATTTCCATGTGAGCGAGTTCTTCGGTGCCGATATCCGTAAGCACACCGGCTACTTTTCGGTTTGTGTTGGAATAGCGCTGGGAAAGGTAACGCATGGCAGCGCCTAATTCTCCATCGGGTCCACCGTATAGCTGAGAGTTATAAATGGTTAAATGTGGAATATAATATAAAGAATTAAATTGCACGATAATGCTTCATATGATATAATATCATACAGTTGTAAGACCGAGCTGTGATAGGTAGAATATATCAGGTGTTTGCAAGTATGGATAAAATGTCATATAGTTTTTGAACGATAGGAGATGCAAAATTGAAAAAGATGCTAAGTACAGATGAACTTATCTGTCATATGAAAGAAAAGGGAATACAGTTCAATATAGTAGATGAATCAGCTGCAAAAGACTTTCTGACATACAATAATTATTATATGAAACTGGCTGCGTTTAGAACAAATTATGAAAAAGTGGACAATAAATATTTAAACCTCGAATTTGCATATCTTCAGGAGTTATCGACAATTGATATGAGGTTAAGATATATAATTATAAATATGTGTTTGGATATAGAACATTATATTAAAGTTACGTTATTAAACAAAGTAAAAGATAAAGAGGATGGCTATCAATTGGTCAGGAAATTCGTTACGAAAAATGAAAGGGTTTTAAGAAATATATACAGACATAAGGCAAGTGAGTATTCTCACGGATTGATTGAGAATTATTATCCCTTTTTTCCTATATGGGTGTTTGTAGAATTGATATCGTTTGGGGACTTGACATATTTATGCGAATTTTATAAAAAAATGTATGGTGAAGAAATCATTGACAATAAATTTATGAATCAAGTGCGGGATTTGAGAAACGCATCGGCTCATAGTAATTGTTTAACAAATAAATTGCAGGAAAAAATTACTGGTGCGCCAGATAAGAGAATTTTAGACTTTGTTAAACAACTTGATTGCGTAGGAAGATCATCTCTTTTAAATAACATGTCAAGGAGTTTTATGTATAATTTTGTGGTCCTTTTGTATGTATATGATAGAGCTGTTACTAGCGATGGAGTAAAGAAAAATAGATATAGAGAGCTAAATGAGTTGGTGAATGTTAGGATGCTGAAAAACAAGACATACTTTGAAAAAAATAATGTAATTAAAACACAGTACAAATTCATAAAAAAAGTTGTTGACAAATTATAAAAAAATGCATATACTATTAGTATCATTGAAAAGCAGATGGCTTTTATAAGGAGTGTCCATAGCAATATGGCACTCCTTAATTTTCGTTTTTTTATTCTTCAAACTTATAATAAAAACTATATTCATCCTTCTCCTTATCATATTCCATATAGTCTAAAATGGCTGCAAGTGCGGTATGCTTTTCCAACGTACTGAGCGTATCGTCCTTTAGTTTCAAGATGATTTCCCTAATATCCACGTGGAACTCTTCGGTTGTCGTGATAACGGCAGCAGTTTCAAGTGTCGCAAGTTTTTCCTTGATGGACTTTACTTCGGCATCTATCAGTTCCCGGTTTTCCCGGTATTCCTCTTTGGTATCGATACCGTCAAGGTATGCTTCTTTTGCACGTTGTTTCCGGATGGCAAGTTTATCAAGCAACTGTTCATATTGTGCAGCATCGTTACCAGACGGTTCTTCGACCTTTTCCACTGTGTAGGTAATGTCGCTGTGGCCGTGGTCGACAAACTCCTGCAGGGAATTTAGCAAAGCCTCCTCTGTTTTTGGTGCGCTTGCATTTACGTTTTCGGGGTGGATGCCTTTGGCGTACTTCCAGCAGCAAAAGTAAGGATAGGCACGGGGTAATTTCTTGCTGACACCTCTTTGGTAGCACATGGACGCTCCGCAGATTGGGCACCGAAATAATCCACCGGATAAATAATGCGGTAAAAGGGTTTTGCTTCGTCTGCGTCCGGTAGAACCGGGTGTGTATTTTTTTATCCGTTTGCTTATGATGTCCCATTCTTCGTTGGTGCAGAGTGGTTCGTGCTGGCCATCTGATACAATGACATCCTCGGGTGAATTTTCGTAATATCCACCGTGGCTTGAACGGTTCCAGCGGATTTTCCCGATGTAAAATGGGTTCCTTAAAATATAAATGACAACTCGTGCTTCAAAACGATTCCCCTGACGGGTGCGGTAGCCTTGGTCGTTAAGCGTACGTGCTATCGTTGTAGGATTGTATTCGTCCTGGATAAAATACTTTTTGATAAGACGATATATCTTTGCTTCTGGTTCGTATATTACGGGAACGGTATCGCCCTTTTCGCGCCGGTACCCTAGAGGCGGAGCACTTTGGTAGCCTCCCTTTTTTGCTTTTTCCTTCATGCCACGCTTTACTTCCCCGGACAATCGAATCGAGTAGTATTCATCCATCCATTCGATGATGCGCTCAATTAAGGGCGCAAATGGTCCATCTGGCAAAGGCTCACTGATTGATACTACCTGCACATTATTTTTGCGGAGGAGCGATTTGTAAACAATGCTTTCTTCTTGATTCCTAGCAAATCGAGAGAACTTCCATGCAAGGATGTAGTCCGGATGATCCTTTTCTTTTGCGAGGGCAATCATATTCTGAAAGGCGGTTCGGTTTTCTGCTTTCTTTCCGGAAATGCCGTTATCCTGAAACCATTGTGTAATCAGAATATTGTGCTGCTTCGCCCATTTTTGGAGTTCGTGTTTTTGTGCTTCCGGGGAAATTTCCTCTTGCATGTGAGTAGAAACTCGTATGTATCCGAACGCTGTTTTCAAAGATTCATTTTGGTTCATAGAATCACCCTTTCTTAAAAAAGGGTATAAAAATACCCTGGTATTTGCAATTTACTACCAGAGCTGATATAATATGATTGCTTTTGTGGTTATATCAGCAATGGTATATCCATTTCCCTCCTGTTGGCGCAGGGGGGATTTTTTATATTTTTACAAAAAAAGCCCCACAAATGTGAGGCTTTTAATGAATACTGCTCGTAAAGAGCTTTGTCTCTTATAGTGCCGGTAAACGGCTTTGTTTGTATTCATTGTATCCTCGGTATATGCAAATGTCAAATAATTTGTACGGTTTTACAAAATTATGCATATAAAAATAGTTATTTAGTATATTGTCAAGTAGTTTCAATATATATAATTATAAAAGAGGAACCAGCGAACTGATTCCTCTTAAAATACGTCCTTGGACCCGTAGGTTACCAAGGAACTATCAACTATAGTATATGCTAATTAATGATTAATTAGTATATACATACTAACAGACATAGTAGTGTCTGTCAAGAGAAATCTTTTTGCAAATTTATTGTGTAAATTTTTTTACAAATCCTTTAGTCGTCGCCAGTTTTGAGGTAACCCCATACAGTTTCGTACTTTCGATAGCGGAATAGTGTGGAGTTGTTTTGCTAAATGTTCGTATAGGCAACTAAAAGCGTCAAAAAAGCATGTATAATCTTTTTTGGGCAATAATGCTTTAAGAGTAACCATAACGGAAAAGTAATTGTTGCGGTTGGAGTTAATGCAATTATATCTAAAGTAATTAAAATAACAATTATTATAAAGATGTGTATATGATAAGTAATTATATAATAATTCATCATGTGCACATCGATTTCTAATGGAAGAAAGGAAAAAAAGGTAGTTTGCAAGTTCCTGTGGGCGTACTCCATACTTCACTCTCTTTGCAATTTCGTTTTGGTCTTTTTGTTTTAAATTGCTGAAAAATTTACTTGTATCAGCAAATGACATTGTATTTACCAATACCCAAAGAGGAATGTATTTTTTGTCATGCACATAATGTGAAATGGAATCCTCTTTATCAATGTTTGAATAAATTTTCCCATATAAACTTTTGAGTAAAGATGTTGTTTGCTTAAATGCAGTAGCATTATTACATTCAAAATTTTTATAGCATAAATAGTCCTTGTGACCGTGTTTTTTTGAAAAACAGTATGCAGTTTTTGTCTTTATGCTTTTTTCAATAATCAATATGTATTCAAGCGTTAGTATTCTGAGTTTACGGTCAAATTCTGAAAGAGCATATAACTCTTCAAAACAAGTACCGTGCAAAAAATGTTCTGCACTACTGTTGGTATCTAAAAACAGATTTTTGTAGCCATTAATTAAGTTGTAATAATTTGTATCAAGCAACACCTTTTTGGCAAAGCGTCTGTTTTTGATTATCACACCTCTTCCTCGTAATATACCAATTTGTGTGCGAATAGAACTAAAATTCTTTTCTTCCATTATCAGTATCCTTTCTTGATTATATCTCAGTACTTCTGTCTGTTTTCAATTACCTTACCGATTACTTTGACCGGCTTTTCCAATATTTCATCATTCGTAAAATATAACGGCTCGTAAGCTGGATTAGTTGGCATAAGTCGAATTCCATCTTCGTATTTTAATAATCGTTTGATAGTTGCATTATCGCCATTGACCATAACAATGGCAATTTCACCACTTTCTACATCGTCTTGTTTCCTGACAATTACAATATCACCTTCGCGAATACGTGGTTCCATTGATGAGCCTTTTACTTGTAGAGCAAAGTATTCACCTTTGGCAGCAGTGGCGGCATCTATTTCTTCGTAATCTATAATATCCTGTATTGCTTCAATTGGAATACCGGCAGGGACGGAACCGAGAACGGGAATGGTTGCTGGTTTTATTTTCGATTCTGATTTGTCCTCTATCAAATCGGAACGGCGTATTCCAAAATATTTAGTTAGAGCGTCTACCTTATCCATTCGGGGGAGTCTTGTTCCGTTGCACCAAGTAGAAACAGCTGACTTATTAAAACCAAGGTCATTGATGAGGTCTACTTGTGTCTTGTTATTTAAACTCATGTATTTTCTGAGATTTTTGGAAAAGATTCTTTTGTATTCATCTTCTGCCATATTATCACCTCCTAGGTTATCTTGTTAATAGAATATCACCTCATATGAGCGTAAACCTCAATCATATCAGCGGAAGCACAATTATCAAAATCGTGTTCTTCAATATGTTGTAGTGCATGAGCATAGGCTTCTAGATGTGTCTCGTGCGAATGGTTTACATTCAATACGATAGTATAAGACATATCTGGATTCATAGTAACAAATTCTTTGATATGATTTGGCAGTTTTAAGAAAAGTACCTGCACATCGTCCCGCATTTTAATAATATCATCTCCCATTATTTTCTAAACTTATCTAACATTTTTGCAACAAATTCGATATCCTCTTTACTAATATTGCGTGAAGCGTCAAACAAAACTTTGTATTCAGGATTTTTGTGAAGAAAGTCAGCAGCTTCTCTTGCGTCTTCGTCGAGGTAGTAGGTTGGCTGCTTTTCGTCTTCATGATTTTCAACAAGATCGGATTTTGAAATGCCAAAATAGTTTGCCATTAGTTCTATTTTATCAATTCTAGGATATGTTTTTGCATTAACCCAATCACAAAAAGTCGTATATTTTACGCCAAGTGCTTTACACATATCTGAACGAGATTTATTGTAACGTGTCATGTAGTATTTTATATTTCTTGACATAATCTCCTTATTACCCAATTCTGTCATAGTAATCACCTCACTAATATAAAATTATCCAGGACTCCTCCCGCTGCGCGGGTCCCTCCTCATAATAAAATGTATGGTAATTATACGATATAACCGTAATAAAATCAAGTATTATGTAAAAAAATACGGTAAAATCATTTGACATCAGGTAATTAGTCATATATACTTTAAAATGATGAAGGGAGATTGAAATTATGACAAAATCATTTATTAATGGGGTAATGACTGTTGTTTTGGTATTATTTTCAATAGTAAAAGGTCTTTTACCAATAATTACGGTCTTTGACTATTTCATTGATTCTATAGTTTTATTTGGAGTAGTAGTTGTTGTTTATTATATATTGTCTGAGATGTTCCCGGTTATATTTGGAACAATAGGGTTAGTGTTATGGATTGATGGTGCGGTTATTTGTGTTATGAATTATAATTTGTGGTACAATATTGTATATTTTTTGTTTTTTGTATTGACGGCATATCAGTTTGTTAATGCTTTGCGACAACGTGATTAAAAAAAGACAATTGTAAACGAGTATTATAGGTAAGCAGGCCTTGTGGGTCTGTTTTTTTTGTAAAAAAATGAAAAAATTACGGATAAACCGTTGACAATACGGTTTATCCGTAGTATAGTAAACGCAAGGAGGTGATAAAAGATGGAAGAAATGATGTCAAAATACACTTTGAAAACAGCAAGAGAATTAAATGGTTTAAAACAGAAAGATGCGGCAAAGTTGCTTGGAATAAGCGTAGATACATTAAGAAATTATGAAAGAGGAAAATCATATCCAGATATTCCTATATTAAAGAAAATTGAAAAATTGTACAAACTTCCGTATTCAAGAATTATTTTTTTGCCATTAGATTACGACAAAACCGTAAATATTATATAACTATTATTGCGCGGTAAGAAAGGAGACTCCAATGAAAAGAAAATCGAATGAAAGAGAAATAAAAATACCAGTAAATACCATGGCAGATGAAGTGATAAGTCATTTAGGATTTGTGCGAACTTCAAAAAGAGTAATGCCTGAGCCAACAAAAGAGGAAGCAGACAAAATGGCAGAGGTGCTACATTGGTTCTATCGAAATCACAGGGAGGAGATAGATATAATGGTAAGGATGCAAACGGCAAAAGAGAATAAAAGAGATATGGTTCTGGCAGTAGTTGTTTTGGGACTTATATGTGTTGCAATCATTGCGTTAGCTATATATCTTAGATTTTTTATATAAGTTTCCCAAAACAACAGAGGTAATACTCTAGGGTCCAAAATAAAGAAGCCTGCTGCAGTTCGTGAATATGGCTGAGTACCATCTGCATTTCGTTGGACCCTAAAGTATTACCTCGGCAGAACGATGATAACACAAAATAAATAAGAAGCATACATTAAATTGAGGTGATGAGGTCAATGAAAATAAATAATTATGTGAAAATCCGTGGTACTTATGTGCCTACATCGAGCCTTACGAAAGAGGAGTGGCTGGAGGTATCCGGTACCATATTGGACCGTTTCGCCGGGAAACTGGGATATAAACGGGAGGAAAAAGTGGGCGCTGATTTGGTAGGAAGCTAATCCGGTTCGAGCCCGGCAGTGCCATTTCGCCCATTCGGCGGGCGAACTCAAGACAAGTGACCTTTCCGGTGATTAGGTGGTCCGTAAATGTGAAATCTGCCGGAGTAGCGGACAAGCTGTCACGTACCCAGCACCGCTACTAAGGAATGTTAGCTCAATGGTCAGAGCACCCGGCTCATAACCGGACGGTTCAGGGTTCAAGTCCCTGACATTCCACTAATGCGCATTACAAAGATGGAGGTGAGAAAGGTGAAAAAACAAAAGAGCATTATATGCTTCATTACAATTATCGCCCTGGTTATATGTATTATGACTGCGTGTGCGGTAAGAGATTTACATATACAGGAAACCGTATTGTTTTTGGTTTCTGCTGTATGGGTAGCATTGTTTACGGTTGCTAATTGGAAGAAATTATGGAAGTGAGGAATTTGAGTATGTTTGAAAATCTTTTACAAAAAGTGATGGAACTGAATGAAATGCCGGGAGTGGATGTTTACTTATGTGTCAATGGAGAGACACAGGTAATGGCATTGTCGGTAATGCAAAATAAGACTCTTGTATATCAAAACAGATTCTTTTTTTCGAGACTGGATAACAAGGTAAAGGAAGTAACGGAGCATTTGGAAAAAATGCTGGAGGTAGCAGGATGTGGAAAGAATATTACACCGACGGTGTGACGAAGCGGACGGATTCGCTTTATATATGTTCCTGTTCTTGTGGTAAGTGTTATTGGAGCTGCACTTATCAAAAACAGTGCTCTGAATGTGGACGGGACCTAATATCATGTGAACCGGCAAGTAAAAAAAGAACGGCCAAATAAATGACCGCTCAAAGTTGTACAGATACAACTAAAACACACTATTTAGTATATCATGTATGGCTTTGAAAAGCAAGAAAAACGGACAAGGAAGCCGTTTTTTCTAACTCGATAAGGGTATTATTTCTAGCGTAAAGGAAGATTGTTTATGCCATACATAGAGAAAGTGACAAGAGCAGGACGAACTGTTTTGTACGAGAGGAGTTACTCTTCACATATACATCCACCTGGTGCTACCCGGTCGGAAAAGATGAAGGACACCAAGGAATCACAGAAAAAAATAAATTTAAGAAAAGCCATTACGGAATTAACAATTCTAATGAATGCCAATTTCGTGCCTGGTGATTATCACATAACGCTGACTTATGAAAGAGATAAACGAGCAGAGACGGTGGAAGAGGCGAAGAGGGACAGAAAGATATTTCTTGACCGTTTGCGTCGGCGTATGAAAAAAGAAAAAGAGATATGCAAATACATAGTGGTAACGGAAGTTGGAGTTCGTGGTGCACTGCATCATCATATGGTGATGAATCAGGTGCCGGTAGAGTGGATTCGGCAAGCGTGGAAACATGGACGTATTGATATACGACCATTAGATGATACGGGGCAGTATTCGAAATTGGCAGAGTATTTTGCCAAATATACCATTCGCTTCAGAGAACTTGGAGGGAAAGGTCGAGCCTGGACAAGAAGCAAAAATCTTTTTCGGCCGGAGACAAAAAAGAAAATAGTAAAAAACAGAGGATATTTTCGGGAGGAGCCGGGTACAAGAAAAGGTTATTGGCTAGATAAGCGAACAGTGTGTTCGGGTATATCAGAACTGACCGGCTGGAACTTCCTACGATATATTCTGGTTAAGAATGATGGAAGGAGGGGGTCGCCATCATGAGAGTAGATATTTATATAACATCCCAGTTTACCGGGAGAGTAACGAGAGGACATGGAGTTTATGGAATTGTTCTTGTTACGGAAATAAATGGAAAAAAATATGCGAAAGCTCATATGGCAGGATGGAATGATATTTCATACCAAAAATTGAGTGCAAGGGCAGTAGTGGATGCCATACAGTGTATGAACACGTCCGCACAGGTAGTAATTCATTTGGACAATGCGTATGCCGAACATATGGCAAAAAAAGGAAGTGCTGATGGAAACGCATACAGTGAACTTTGGTCAACATTTTATAAAAAATCAAAAGAGATGGAACAAGTCAAAGTAGAACGGTGTTCAAAACATGAGTATACGGAGTATTTGCATCAGAGAATGAGAGAAAGACAGTATACAGTAATGGAGGACCGATAAGGAGGAATAAAGATGGCAAAGTCAATTATGCAGATGGATTGGGACACATGTTACTTGTGTGGAAGAAATCGGATAGCGGATCCATGTGGTTTGGAAGAACATCATGTGTTTGGTGGAGCAAATCGAAAGTTCTCGGAAAAGTATGGACTTAAAATTCATATTTGTGGAGAGCGTTGCCACAGAAACGGAAAGGATGCCGTTCATAAAAATAAAACGGTTGATATGGCAATCAAGGCAGCAGGGCAAAAGATATTTGAATCGGAATGTGGGTCCCATGATGATTTCATGAGGATTTTCGGAAAAAACTATATATGACACCTCTGGTTTGTTAAATATCACGGACAAGCAAGCCATGTTAAAACCTCCCGGTTATAAGCCGGGAGGATAAAGGAGAGCATGAATGAAAGAAGATATAAAAAGGGCAGTTATTGAGTTATTAAAAGATTTGATTCGATGGATAGGAGATGATTAAGTGAAGACGAATCACAAGGAACGCAAACAAAAAGAAGGAGTGCTTTTTCAACGCAATTTGCAACCACAACGTATGAATTTAACGGAAGGTGATGTGGTGTATGTGTATAAGCCGGCACCTTTGGGAGAAAGAGAAGATGGACGGGAAAAAAGAGTGCCGGTCCGAATCTTAAAGCTATATAGAAATCATGCCCTGTGCAAAGTTGGAAGTGTGCGTGAATCCTTCACGTATGCAGAAATTGCACAAGGAATGTTGGGAAAAAGTAATTAGTGGAAAGGATGAGACAATGCAGAACAGGAAAGAAATTGTAATGATAAACGTAGCTAACATTTACCCGCATCCGGATAATCCGAGAAAAGATGTCGGGGATGTAACGGAACTTGCAGAATCAATCAAGAAGCAGGGCGTTATGCAGAATTTGACCGTAATTCCTCTGCCAGCTTTGACAGAAGAACCGGAGGAACAGCCGGACGCTGATACAGAATCTTTATCCAGTGATTTTCATGTAATAATCGGACATAGACGATTGGCAGCAGCCAAACTGGCAGGTATTGAGAAGGTTCCTTGTAAGATTGTTAGCAAGATATCCAAAAAAGAGCAGGTTTCTATCATGCTGGAAGAAAATATGCAGCGTGAAGACCTGACGGTGTGGGAGCAGGCGCAGGGATTTCAGATGATGATCGATTTGGGCGAGACGGAAGATACTATTGCAGATAAAACTGGCTTTAGCAAAACGACAATTAAACACCGATTGAACATTGCCAAACTGGACCAGGACGAGCTGAAAAACAAAGAGCAGGATAAGAATTTTCAACTGTCCCTGAAAGACCTCTATGAACTGGAACGTATTAAGGATGTGGAAGAACGGAATAAGATTCTCCGTGAAGCAACAGACAATCGTAATTTAGTTGCCAAAGTTCAGTCGTACATACGGGAAAAAGAGAGACAGAAGAAAATTGATGCCATAGTTAAAATGCTGAAAGAATTGGGCGTGGTTGAAGCTCCGAAACAGTATGCAAGGGAACAATACGGAAATAAATGGGAGAAGGTAAAGAGTTTCCGAATGAATGACGAGGTGCCGGAGAGTATCCGGTTAAAAAATAAGAAGGATGAAAAACTTTATTATTACGATGTCGGCTATGAAGTTAGGATTGTTAGGAAGAAAAAGGCAGTGAAGAAAAAACTGACACCGGCAGAACAGAAGGAAAAAGAGAAAAAAGAAAATAGGAAATACATGAAAGATGTTCTGAAAAAGTTAGATGAACGCCGCAGGCTCTTTGTGATGGATATTGTTGAGGGAAGAATTGCTCCGATAAAGGATGAGGAAAAGGTGAAGGATGCATTGTGGAGTGCGCTTGTGTTGAATCAGTCGTGTCTTTATCCGTCACGGCTTAGCTACTTCTTTGCCAGGAAACCGCTTTATGAATGCACAGAGGAGGAAAGAAAGAAAGTATCCGAAAAAGCGGCTAAATTGAGCATACTCCATCAGATGTTAGTGCTTCTCAACGCAGCGATGGATGGAACTGAGTTGATTAAATATGACGGAACCTATAAAAAAGAAAACGGTCAAGCTCTAATGGATGGCTATAAGGTACTTCGGTTGTATGGCTGGTCGTTTGAGGATGAGGAGGAAGAAAAGGTGGTTGACGGAAGTCACGAGTTTTATGAGGAGGAAAGCGGCACATGAAAGAATCATGGAAGGACATTCCCGGTTATGATGGAAAGTATCAAGCGGATACAGAGGGAAATATTCGGCGTGTGTATCCATCAGGAAAAACACGCTTGCTAAGACCATATCACAAGCATATGAGTGGAAGCCAAAGGATGATTGTTAAATTAACCAGGGATGGAAAGAGCAGAGAAGAAATTGTGATGCAGTTGATTGCGAAAACATTTCTAGGAGTTCCGCCGCCGGGACATGTGGCATACCACAAAAACGGATGTCAATATGAAAACCATATACAGAATATTTCATACATAAGCAAACGTGAACTGGGAAAACGCACGGGGGCAAAGAGCCGCCGACAACCAGTTGCAAAAATAGATTGTAATGGTGAAGTGGTAGAAGTGTACTTGTCAGCGCGGGAAGCGGCAAGAAAGAATTACATGAGTTATCAAACGATTATAGACCGCTGTAATCGAAAATGTAAGAGTACATTTGCTCCAGATGGCTATGCGTATGCATGGGATGATAAAGAAATAAGCATGCGATATGCATTGCGAAAAATTGAGATTGAGGATGGCTATATGCCAAAGGCACCTGATGTGGAACCGGAGTGGTAAAGTAAAAGGTTACACGATAACGAATTTTGTTCGTTACCGTGTAACCTAATAAAGAAATTACGGAAGATTAATAACTAAAGTTAAAACCCATTGAATTTGGATATCAACAAATGGATTTGTAGTAGCTAATGCGTATAAAAAATATGTAATGCATTCAATTGTTGGATTTTTTACATATTTTCGTATATGCAAAAAATAAAAATCTTCCGATTTTGTAAGCCAAGTTTTTATTGCTTGTTTCATGGCTTCACACCTCCTCATGTTAAAATTCATTTTTAATATGTCTGTTAGAGTAATTGCGCAAAAAAAACATGGGTTATTAACTTACTTCTGGAAGATTTAAGAAAGGATGGTAAAATGCAGAATGAATTTGTAAAATTATACAAAAAGTACATCAAAAGAAGAGGGGCAGATAAACTTTTAAGTTATCTTGTCAACAATGGATTCTTAGAAGCCCCGGCAAGTACAAAGTATCACGGAAGTTACGAAGGTGGTTTGGTGGAACACTCGGTAAATGTCATGAATCGCCTGATGAGAAGAGAGATACTACGAGATTATACGAAAGAAACACTTGCTATTGCCGGATTGCTTCATGATGTATGTAAACTAGACAACTACATAAAGCAGGAAACAGATGGAAAAGAAACATATGAGTATAACAAAAATGCTTTCCCAGCAGGGCATGGCGAAAAATCTATTTTCCTCATTCAGCGTTTTATGAATTTGACCGATGAAGAAATCCTTGCCATCCGGTGGCATATGGGAGCATTCGACGATGCCGTCAGAGGTGGAAGCCGGGATATAAACGCGGCATACGAACGGTCAAAATTGGCTGTATATTTGCATCTTGCCGACATGGCGGCAACCTATATCGATGAATAAAGGAGGTTATGAATTATGTTTATCAAAACGAGTATATTTAAGAAACTTTTAAAGGAAGCCTATAAAAATGACAATTTGAGTGTCGGACACAGTGAAAAAGCAAAAGTGTATTACATTGTTGGGGGCTATTGGTTTGTGGCCGTTCAAGAACAATTTTTCCCCAATGCTGAAAAAGCGGCTCTTGTTGAACTTATTGGAGATTTGCCACGGGATGAATATGTTCGAATACATAAAAATGAATCACGGCAGCAGTTGGTACCAGACGAGATGAAGATTCTTTTAGCCGAAAAAGAACCGGACGAATATCTGGAAGAAACGAATCTTCTTATTGAGGAACCGAAGTTTGGGGTAATTAGCAGACTTCTAACAAATGGCTCTGAATTGACACCAATCAATGAAGGATTGTACAACATGATAGATGAAAGTGCGAAAACATCAGATGACATGGAGGTTGAAGGACCATATAGGATAGAGGAGTCTGGAAAAATACTATTATGGCGAAACAATACATCGTTAATCGGATTATTTCCAAGAGGCTGGGATAAGGACGAAGATTTGATGGAACAGAAAACAATATTGGAAAGAACATTTCAAGGTAAATGGTAAAAGAAGTCTCCCTCTTGCTTTTGCAGGAGGGAGATAAAACAGAATAAGGGCAGCAGGACAGGAGTGAGTGAATGGCAGGATACTATGGTCCGGGAATATACCGGACAGAGTGCGCGTACTATATCCGGGAAAGTGAAAAGATGATAACGTGTGAGGGATTAGAAGAACATACTATATGCGGCACACGATTCCGGACGGAGCAGGATAAATTCGATTTTCAAGAAAAGCATTGCTATAAAAATTGTGAAAGGTGCAAGCATGGTAAGATGCTGGATGAAAGTTATGGGAACTAGGGGAGAAATCAGAAGGAATGATTGATATGCTTAAAAGAAAAAGGAGTTGAGAAGATGAGAACGATAAGTTTTGAAGTAACTGGTCAGCATATTGAATGCACAGAAGCAATTTCGGATTTAGTTGGAAATACGAGAGAGTATGTGCAGGCAAAGTTTTCCCTGCCAACAGAATGGGATGGATTGATTCAAATAGCGGTATTTACGGCAAATGGAAAAAATTATCCGGTTCTGATTGAAGATGGCAAATGTGAAGTGCCATACAAAGTGATGATGCAGGAATATTTTACTGTTGGATGCTATGCGGGAGCTAAGACAGACAGGATAACAACAGATATTTGCGTGGTTCGTGTTGAGGAATCCGTAAGGTACCAAGGCGGTTCGGATTATCTTTCGATTTATCAGAAAATGCAGGATACATTGAAAGAGATGGTGGCTAAGGTGAATGAATACGAGGCAGCAGTTGAAAACTACAAAGAAATTGTAAATGACACCATGCATGAGCATTGTTTGCATGAAACACATTCCGGTGACGGGGCACATGGATTGCGTATACATGATGGACTGTTCCAGTATTATGACGGACAAGGCTGGGTAGATACAAAAGTGGGGGCTTTTGAAGGACAAAGCAGTACATGGAAAAATCAAGTGGTATTGCAGTTTGCCGGCACCATGCGCGTGGAAAAAGTTTTAGAAAGCAGCTATTTCAAAATTCAAGAAAAAGGAGATACCCGTTCAAGCTCATTAGCACCATTTATTGATAGCAGTTATCCGTATCAAGGAGTACAATATGCCATATATGCAACGACAAATCAGAAAGTTTATGTATGGCATGTGCAGAAAGATGTCAACGAAGATTATGGTGTATCCGTAGAGCGGTTGTATCCGGTGGATAATGCGGAGAATGATGTTATATTAAGAGTTGAATCAGGAAAAGGAATGCCTGTATTGATATGTGAGAGCAATGCGGAAGACGTAGTTGAAGTAGTGCATATGGAATACATAGAGAGCGACTTATCTACTAATCGTCGTATAACGGCATTGGAAGAATTAGAACAGAGGGGAACGTGGACGCCGGTTCTATATGTTACACCTAGTACAGTTGCACCAACCAATACAGTATTAGCTCAATATGGTTCTTATATCCGGCATGGTGATTATGTGTGGATTGAGGGAATGATAATAACATCAAGTAATTATGCTTGTTATAAAATAGGCGGACTGCCATTTGCACCGAATTCAGATAGACCAACCATGTTATGTCCGGTAGCAGTAATAAATGGGGAGAATTTTAAGGTATCTTCGTTAAACAAAATAAGTGAAAGTGGTACAGAAAATGAGCTGTATAATAACGATTATAAAGCTGGAACAACCCCAGCTTCGTGGTACATTAGTGGATTTTACAAAATAAAATAATGGAAGAGAGAGGCATCTGTCAATGGCAGGTGCCTTTTTGTATGGGAACTAGGGGGGAAAGATAGCAAAGATTTTGTTATTCTGACCAAAAGGGGGTATCAGATATGGCAAAAAGTCAATATAGCGTAAAAGTTGAACCCTATTTGGAATTGATTGAGGGATGGACAAGAGACGGTCTTGTAATGTCGCAAATAGCCGAAAAACTGGGGATTAGCAAAACAACATTATACAAATACATGCAAGAACATTCTGAACTTTCTGAACGCCTAAAAAAAGGGAGGGAAGTTTCAGACGCACAAGTAGAGAATGAATTGTTCAAAAAAGCGGTTGGTTTTACTAGGATTGAGAAAAAGCCGTTTAAGGTGAAAAAAGTGGATTATGAAAACGGAAAACGTAAGTGTGAGCGCGAAGAGGTAGTGATGGTAGACCAGGAAGTTTATTATCCGCCGGAACTGGGAGCACAAGTGTTTTGGCTGAAAAACCGTAAACCGGACAAGTGGCGTGAAAAGGTTGAGAATAAGATTGAGACCGAAGAGGATGGTGTAGGTGTAATGATACTTACTCCGGTTAAGGAGGCAGAGGATGAGTAAAATTGTTTGGTCGCCACAGCCACGCCAGAGTGCATTTATGAGTCGTCCGGAGTACGAATGTCTGTATGGCGGGGCAGCAGGAGGTGGAAAGTCAGATGCTATGTTGTGTGAAGCAATGCGACAGATTAAGGTGCCAAACTATAAAGGTATCATCTTTCGTAAGACATATCCTCAACTTCAAGAGTTGATATTGCGTTCCAACGAATTGTATAAAGCGGTGGTGCCGCAGGCAAAATACAATGTCACGGATAAGAAGTGGACATTTCCATCTGGGGCGAAAATCTTTTTTGGTACCATGCAGCACACAAAAGACCGCTTGAATTATCAGGGACTTGCGTATGATTTCATTGGCTTTGATGAATTAACACATTTTACGTGGGAAGAGTACTCCTATATGTTCTCACGTAATCGTCCAAGTGGACCAGGAACACGTGTGTACATGAGAGCAACTGCCAATCCGGGCGGTGTTGGCCATGCATGGGTGAAAGACCGGTTTATTACAGCGGCACCGCCGGAAACGCCAATCACGGAAGAACGGACAATTCTTGATCCGGACGGAAAAAAGATTCAGGTGAAACGAAAGAGAATCTTTATCCCATCATCGGTATTTGATAACAAGAAATTGCTGGAAAACGACCCCTATTATCTGGACAATCTTGCCATGTTGCCGGAGGCAGAGCGTAAGGCGTTGTTATACGGCTCATGGGATAGCTTTTCCGGTCAGGTATTCAAAGAGTGGAGAAATGACCCGGAACACTATAAGGACAGAAAGTGGACTCACGTTATAGAGCCGTTCAGAATACCATCCTATTGGCGTATATGGCGTGGATATGATTATGGGTTCGCCAAACCTTTTAGCGTTGGATGGTATGCGGCAGATGAAAACGGAAAGATTTATCGAATCCGCGAGTATTATGGGTGCACCGGTGAACCCAATGTGGGACTGGAGTTAGACCCAACCCAGCAGGCAAAACACATTAGGGAAATTGAAAATGAGGACCCAAACCTCAAAGGCAGAAAGATAATAGGTATCGCAGACCCGTCCATATGGGATTGCTCACGTGGTGAATCCATTGCAGAAATGATGGAGAAACACCCAAACAACATTCTCTTTAGTCCGGGCGATAATGCAAGACTTGCCGGAAAGATGCAATATCATTACCGGATGGCATTTGACGAAGAGGGAGATACGATGTTTCAAGTGTTTAACACATGCAAGCATTTTATCCGGACCATACCTGCATTAGTGTACAGTGAAAGTGATGTTGAGGATATTGATACAACCCAGGAAGACCATATTTATGACGAGTGTCGTTATGTGCTCATGGATAATCCGATATCACCGCGTAAAAATGTGCTAGAACGTGACCATATTGGTGATGATCCATTGAATCAGAGATGTAAGCAGCAAAGTGAAGATGCCAAGAGATTTGAATTTTATATGATTTAGGAGGACAAGAATGAAATTACAGTTATTTGCCTATCAAAAGAAAAAGCAGGATGTAGAAGAACCAAGAAAAGAGAAACAAGGGCAGCAGGAGGAACCTATTTCAGAAACCCATGAAAGTGTCGAAAAATCGACACCGCAGATGGAATTAGATGGGAGTGCCGGGGAACCAAATACACAAGAGGAGAGAAAACAGTATGAGAAAGAGAAACTCACAAATTTAACCGAGGACGATGTGAGAAAAGCTGTTGAAACGCTAAAGAAATACAAAGAGGGAAAAGACTTGCTTGACCGAAAAATTAGAGCCAATGAAGAATGGTGGAAATTACGACATTGGCGAATTATTGAATCCGAGGAGAAGAAAAAGTCTAAGGGGATGACAGAGCCGGTATCCGCATGGCTACACAACTCGATTAATAACAAGCATGCGGATATGATGGACAACTTCCCGGAACCTACTGTGTTGGCACGTGAATCATCGGATGAACAAACGGCAAGAACACTGACGTCTATATTGCCGGTAGTGCTTGAATATAACCGGTATGAAGAAACATATAACGATTGTGCATGGTACAAGTTGAAGCAGGGAGCAAGTGTAAAGAAGATTGTGTGGGATTCGCGTAAGAATAATGGCGTTGGTGATATTAACATTGCCAAAATAGATATACTGAATTTGTTTTGGGAACCGGGTATTAACAAGATTCAGGAATCTGCAAACCTTTTCCATGTGGAATTGATGGATAACGAAATTTTAAAACAGCGTTATCCGGATATTGATTTGACGGGAAGTGACATCGTACTAACTAAATATATCAACGCGGAAAATGTCGACACTTCGGAGAAATCGTATGTTGTAGATTGGTACTACAAAAAAGACAATGGAACAAAGGATATACTGCATTACTGCAAATTCGTAAATGACAAGATTCTGTATGCATCCGAAAATGACCCGGAGTATGTAGAAAGAGGATATTATGACCATGGGATGTATCCGTATGTGTTTGATGTTATGTTCCCGGAAGAGGGGACACCAGTGGGATTTGGTTACATAGATATCATGAAAGACCCACAGCTTTATATTGACAAATTAGACCAGGTAATATTGGATTCTGCTATCAAGGCAAGCAAAGCCAGATACCTTTCAAAAGACACGGGAGGAATCAATGAGGATGAATTTAACGACTGGACTAAGGAAGTTGTACACTACACCGGAAATCCGGATGATATTCAACCAATGCAATCAGTAGTTCCGCCAACACAGTGTATCAACGTAAAAGAGGAAAAGATAAACGAATTGAAAGAAACATCAGGTAACCGTGACTTCTCGCAGGGAAGTACACAAAGTGGTGTTACTGCTGCTACGGCAATTGCCGCCTTGCAGGAGGCAGGAAGTAAGTTGTCGCGTGATATGATTCGAGGAACCTATCGGGCATATATGGAAGAATGTTACATGGTTATTGAACTGATACGTCAGTTTTATGATGAACCACGTAAATTTCGCATACTGGGCGAAAAAGGAGAACAGCAATTTGCGACCTTTGATAATGGTGGCATGATTCCGCAGGAAGGTGGAGAAGAGATGGGCGTTGAAGTAGGAGAGAGACTGCCTATCTTTGACGTTACTGTATCGGCGGCCAAGAAATCAACTTACTCACGAATGGCGCAGAACGAACTCGCTCTCCAGTTTTATGATAAAGGCTTTTTCGCTCCCGGCAATGCGGATGCATCGTTGGCATGCCTTGATATGATGGAGTTTGAGGGCAAAGAAAAAATTATTATGAAAATACAGGATAATGGAACCATGTACCAGCAGTTGATGGCACTGCAGCAGCAGGTACAGCAATTGATGCAGATGACTGGAATGCAGGGTCAGGAGGTCGTAAATGGTGGTGACCCAAATCCTCCGGGGCAGGATTCTAAACAGACAATGAAAAATGATTCCTTAGGTGGAGCCATGACAAAGAGTGAGCGTTTGGATGGAGCAAAAGAGCAGGCAAGCAGTATGGCGAGTGTATAGGAGTATTAGTATGTTAAGTATACAAATTGAGTGGTCAAAAGAAAAATTTGAATTGAATGTAGTGGGACATGCAGGATACGCGGAACATGGAAAGGATATTGTATGTGCTGCAGTATCCGTAATTGTTGGTATGCTGGCAAACGAAATTGAAAATCATGAAGAAATGTATCCGGGGCAGCAGGTAGAAGTCAAGAGTGGACTTGCTATGATTCACACGGCGTACAGAAGTAAGTTACGAGCGAACATTGTGTTTGGTATGGTTGTAGATGCTTTGCTTGCTCTGGAGGAACAGTATCCGGAGTACATAAAAATTTTAATTTCAAAAACCATGGGAGTTTGGGGGTAAACGAAATTTAAACCGTGATATGGTAGTGATGTGAAAACCACTGGCACTTCGGAAAGACGATGGAAACGACACTTCGGAAAGACGATGATAGCGACACTTCGGAAAGACGATGGAGGAATGAAACCTATGAAAAACAAAATTTATTTGCAGTTGTTTGCAGAGGGCACAGGAGAAGCAGGAGGCGCAGAAGTTGAGACTGGCTTAGAGGGTCAGAACGACCAGCAGACTGTCCAGGTACAGACAGACACCGGTGAGGAAAGTACAGAGGACAGAGGAACCAAGTGGAAGAACATGATTAAAGGGGAGTTCAAAGATGAATATAACCAGAGTGTTCAGAAGGTGATTAACGACAGATTTAAGCAGACCAAGGAAATGGAAGAGCGGTTATCATCATCGCAGAAAGTCCTTGATTTTGTGGCACAGCGCTATGGATTGGACAAGACCGCAGATGCGGATGACATGTTAAGGGCATTGGAAGAGGATGATTCCATGTTCGAAGAGCGTGCCATGGCAAAGGGAATGTCCACGGAACAGTATCGTGAATTCTATCGTTTGGAAAAACAGAATGAAGAATTCAGACGAGCGGCTGAGGAAACGCAGAGAATTCGTCAGGCAGATGAAACGTATAGCAAGTGGATGTCAGAGGCAGACGCATTAAAGGAAATTTATCCGAATTTTAGCTTTGATGAGGAGGTTGAGAATAAAGACTTCCTACAGTTGCTGCAGAATGGCATTGATGTAAGAACGGCGTACGAAGTTGCGCATCACGATGAAATCATGCGAGGAGCTATGCAGATGGCATCAGCTAAAACAGCGGAGCGCGTGACGGATGGTATTCGCGCGAAAGGCTTGCGTCCGGCTGAGAATGGAACAAATACTTCTTCAAAGCCCGTAGAGCAGAAAATTGACATAAGCAAGTTGACAGCAAAAGATATCGATGAGTTATCAAAAAGAGCCGCACGCGGTGAGAAAATTACATTCTGACCGATGTGCAGAATGGAGGTAAGTAAAATGAACAAAGCAAGAAAATTGGAAAAACGAATGTCTTTACAGATGTTTGCAGGGAATTTAAATCCAAATACAACAGGCGACTCGGGAATGACTGCCGAGATGAAAGAGTTTTATGAAAAATCTCTGATTACGATGGCAGAGCCAAAATTGGTGTTTGACCAGTTTGGTGATAAATATCCAATTCCGAAAAACGGTGGTAAGGTAATCGAATTTAGAAAGTATGATTCGTTACCGAAGAACACGAAACCTTTGCAGGAAGGCGTGACACCGGATGGTAGTAAGATGAAGGTGACCACGGTTAAATCCGAGGTACAGCAGTACGGTGATTATATCACTCTTACGGATGTGCTGGAACTCACAGCAATTGATAACAATGTGGTGCAGGCTACAAAGTTAAGTGGTTCGCAGGCTGGACGTACATTAGATACCATTACGCGTGATGTAATTAGCGGTGGCACCAATGTAATGTATGCACCTAAATCGGACGGCACAGAGGTCCTTACAAGAAAGACATTGGATGGAACCTGCAAATTGAATGTAGATATCTTTTTGCAGGCAGCAGCCTATCTTGGAAGTGTAAACGCGGAAACAATAGAGGATGCCTTTGTATGTGTTATTCATCCGAACGCTGCTTATGATGTGAAAACATCAAAGGGATTTGAGGAATGGAATAAGTACACGACACCGGATAAGATGTGGAAGGGTGAAATCGGACGCATTGGAAATATTCGTTTCGTAGAAAATTCAGAAGCCAAAATTCTGAAAGACGAAACCTGTCCGGAAGGTTTGGCGGTTTACTGCACAATGGTAATTGCAGCACACGCCTACGGTGTAACTGAAGTAGAAGGTGGCGGATTACAGCATATTGTCAAACAGCTGGGTTCGGGAGAAGACCCGTTGAATCAGCGTTCAACGGTTGGCTGGAAAGCTATTAAGACGGCAGAGCGTCTGGTGGAACAGTACATGATTCGTATTGAGTCGTGTGGTTTTAAAGCCGGCACAGTAACAGCAAACTAAGAGGATGGGTTCTCTTTTCGAGGGGAACCCATTTGAAAAAGGAGGAAGAATCATGGCAACAGCAAAAAAGGACGATATTACGCGTTTGGTTAAGATTAAATTGTTTAAAGACAAGGATAAATATTCGGAAGACGTTACCGTAGTTGTAAATGGAACTACATTCCGCATTCAGCGCGGAGTGGAAGTTGAGGTGCCATATTATGTGGCTGAGGTATTGCGTAATTCTGAAAAAGCAGACGAGGAGACAGAAACAAAGATTTCTGAGTTAGTAGCCAAAAATGAAAGCAATTAATTCCCCTGATAAGAGGAAAGTTGCGGGGAAGCAGTGACCTTCCCCGCTTTTTTTAGGTTGAGGTGAGAAAGTTGAGAGTGCAGGAAGCAATTGAAAAAGCAGACCGGTTAAGACCAAACCGATTTTCGGACATGGAAAAAATTGAATGGTTATCGATGCTTGATGGACAAGTTTATGATGAGGTAATTAGCAGGTATGAAGAAAATGTGGACGTTGTATTTGATGGATATGATGAAGAACATATGAATGAAGACCTATTAATACCGGATACCTACGCGAAAGTGTACGTTGATTATTTGATGGCTCAAATCGATTTTTATAACCGTGATATGGGAATGTACAATAACCAGATTGCGGTATTCAGTAATGGGTATCAGGATTTTAAGAACTGGTATATTCGGAATCATATGCCAATGCAGCCAAAAAGAACGGGGGTGTAACCTTGACAATAACACCAGCTACAGAAATGGAAACAACAAGGGATATGATATCTGCTTTTGGCGGGTACAACCATACCATGAATTGTGGGGAAAATGAATTTTATATGGAGAAGAACATGACATCCGATTATTACCCGGCACTGGCACCCAGAAGAAAGAGGAAAATGTTGTTTCGTACCGGAGAAATCTATGGAATGTATGCGAAAAACGGAATTTTGCTTGTGGAGGATGGCAACTTATTATATACAGACAAAGAAATGAACGATTGGCAGATTATTGGTCAGCTTGCGAAAAATCCCAAAGTAATGTGTGGTATGGGGGCGTATGTGGCTATTTGGCCGGACAAAAAGATATTTAATACAAATGACAAGACGCTTAAAGATATGGAGGCATCAAAGGCAACGGCAGGAACGGTAACATTTTCCATGTGTACGCTGGATGGGGCAGATATTACCCCTATTACAAAGGCACCGTCTATTGGAACAGTGGCACCTCAATCACCGAAGGCAGACGATTTGTGGCTGGATACATCATCGACACCGCATGTGATTAAAAAGTATACGACTACCTGGACAAAGATAACTACATGCTCTAATGGTGCCATTTACTGGATGGATACGGGGACAACACCAAATGCATTGAAGTTGTGGAGTGAATCTGAAAACCAGTGGACGGCAGTGGCTACAAGCTATACTAAAATATCAAACCCCGGCATAGGAAAGCCGTTTGAAAAATATGACGTAGTGAAGATTGAGGGTGTGACGGGAAGCATTTCTGATACGTTTAATCAGGATATGGCAATCTGGGATAAAAAGGATGATTTCATCATTGTAACGGCTCTGCTTACCAATAATACAACACAAACTGGGGTAATTACATTGAAGCGTAGTGTTCCGGATATGGATTATGTGTGTGAAAGTGATAACCGTATATGGGGGTGTTCTTCGGAGAAACATGAAATTTACTGCTGTAAGCAGGGAGATATGACAAATTGGTATTCTTATCTGGGTACTGCGGCAGATTCATATGCGGCAACGGTCGGCAGTGATGGAGAATTTACCGGATGTACAGCATACGGCGGACAAGTTTTGTTTTTCAAAGAGGATTGCATTCATAAGGTATACGGTTCTTATCCGGCAAATTATCAGATTAATACGCAGCGATGCCGTGGTGTGCAAAAGGGATGTTCGGAAAGTCTGGTACTTGTGAATGAAATATTGTATTACAAATCACGCGAGGATGTGTGTGCGTATGACGGAAGTACTCCGGTATCAATTAGTGCAGCATTAGGTGGAGAACGCTACGAAAAGGTAAGGGCAGGTGCACTGGGGGCAAAATACTATATGCACGGGAAAAATATACGCACGACTCGTTACGAGACACTTGTGTATGATTCGAGCAAAGGAATGTGGCACAAAGAGGATGAGAAATCTTTATGCAGTATGGATAAATTCGTAAACCTGGATGGGTCTTTGCTTTATATGAATGATAGAAAAGTAATGGAGATTACATCAAGGGATTACACGACAGAGGAAGGACTGGAAACAATACTTGAGTGGAGTGCGGAAACCGGCTTGATAGGGATAAGCTATCCCAATAACAAGTATATATCAAAAATATGTTTGAGGTTGTCTTTGCCGTTAGATTCAGAATTAGATGTAGATGTAATGTATGATTCTTGTGGAGTATGGGAGGAGGCTGCACATATGGAGTCTAAATATGAAGAGAGTCGTAGAGACACACCTTCTTTTGTAACGATGCGAAGTTTTGAGGTGCCGATATTCCCGATTCGATGCGACCATATGAGGATACGGTTAAGAGGTAAGGGAGATGCAAGAATTTATAGCATTTCTAAAGTTTTAGAACAGGGGGGATACTAATGGCTACGTTACAGTTTGATCCAATACAACTGGATGGAATTGACGAAAAAAACATTCAGAAATTAAATTCCTGGATCATTCGTTTGATAGAAAATCTAAGTTATGTATTGAACAATATAGAGACCGATAATATGACATCGGAGACAGAAAAGAAATTTAGTCAAGTGCAGGAAACTGTAAAGATGGCAAAGGAAGCAAAAGAGATTGCAGACAATATGGTAAAGAAATTAAATAGCGGAGAGTTAAAGGGGGAGCCGGGGGAAGATGGCGAGAATGGAATTACGCCGACGATAGGTGATAATGGAAATTGGTATTTAGATACTTTGGATACTGGAAAACCATCTCGTGGTGAGAAAGGCGACCAAGGTGAAAAGGGAGAAAAAGGTGATGCCGGAATGAGTTATGAAGAAGGACAGTGGACGCCTAGATTATTTAACACAACAAGTAATGAGATTAGAACGTCAATTGCAGCGGCTATGGGAAATTATTATAGAGTTGGAAATATTGTTTTCGTTGAGGCTATGATACTGACAACCAGCAGTTATGCCTGTCACCATATCAGTGGACTGCCATATGAACCTAATCATAATCGGCCATCTCAGGGTTATCCGATTGGTGTTGTTTCAGGTAGTAGTGGAACAAATGCTCCATTTAATGAAATTAGTGGCAGCAGTTCATATTATGTTAAAAACGGGGCATACGCTTCCGGAAAAACATATGACAGTTGGTATGTATACGGTTGGTATAGAAAGGCTTAATGAGGAGGTATTGAAATGGAAATTAACGAAGAAAAAACGGTAGATATGTTGTCGACAGAGAGTGTGAGCATCTTAACAAGAAAGGTACTAATTGATGGAGAAGTGAAATCTCAGGTTGGAGAGAATCATAGACGAACCTATCTCAATTCCGTATCCGGAAGAGAAGAATTGTTGAAGGAGCAGACAGAAAATGTGGTAAATGCCGTGTTTGCAATATGGGGTTCGGAACCGGTGGTAGAGGAACCCATCATAGAAGAGGAGGATGAGGATTATGGCGAAAAAGAAGAGCAGTAGCAGTAAAATAACAATCACCAAAGCAACAACTGTCAAGACACCGACAATAAAGTCTTATACGCCATCGAAAGCAGTAAACGCCGCAAAGAGTACGTTGCAAAAGACGGAGAAGGCAAGGCCGGCAGCTTATACCAGTAAGTATGGAACACAGATAACCGGATTGGCGGATGCGATTGCAAATCGCAAAGGTTTTTCCTATGACTATACAAAGGATGCTTTGTATCAGAATTATAAGGACCAGTATCAGAGGCAGGCACAGTTAGGGATGCAGAATGCAACGGCGCAGGCGGCCGCGTTGTCCGGAGGATATGGAAACTCTTATGCGGCTACGGCCGGCAACCTTGCGTATCAGGAAAACATGTCAGCCTTGAATAATATAATTCCTAGTTTGTACGAGGCAGCGTACAACCGTTATCAGACGGATTTGGATAATCAGAGATCCGACTTGTCCATGTATCAGGGACTTGACGAAAGTGATTATGCGAAGTATCGGGACAAGGTTGGCGATTGGCAGGATGACAGAAACTATTATGCGAATCGATATGATGCGGCATATAATAACGATTTTAACAACTATACTGCGAATGTATCTAATCAGCAGTGGAAGTATGAACAGCAAAATGGCAACAGCCAGTGGAGACAGCAGCAGAACGCATCCAATTACTGGCAGAATAAGGATTACCAGTTATCAAAAAAAGCTAAGGCCGCTGCTGCATCCGCTAGTAAACGAAGTGCGTCGGGCAAAGGGGCATCTTCAACCGGTGGGATTAAGATTCCAACGGATATTAAGTCGAAGGTTAAGGAATTGGCTAAGAACAATGACACGCAGGGTATCGCAGAATATTTGAACAATATGGAAAAGAGTGGCGTGTTATCTGCTGACCAAAGCAATTATGTGTGGAGTGTTTTGTTGGGATATACAGCAAAGGATTTACCGACATATATAACCTCTGATGGAACTACTACGAGAGGATTAAGCAAATATCCAACCTATGACAGTGCAGTGGCGGCCGGAGCAGATGCGAAGACTACATTATCCTATGTTGATTTTATGCGAAATCTGCCTAGCAGCAGGGAGTTACAGACAGTAGGCTCTTACAATGACTATTTGGAAAAACAGGTGAATAAAAACAAAAAGAAACAGTCCTCAAAGAAAAGCAAAAAGAAAAAGTAAGGAGAATATATATTATGGCAAATAAGAAAAAGAAACAGAATACTCATGCATCCGGTTCCGGGAGTATTATATCAAATTATTTTGAGAGTCAGGACAAGTTGTATGAAAGAGATATGCAGGGACAAAAAATAGCAAGTGAGACCAGAGCAAAGGCTGATTCTTATTATGGTGAGGATAAAAAGTATTCGGATACCGACTATACGAATCAGTCAGAATCCCGTTATCGCCGATTGGCAGAGAAAGCAGTAGAAATTAAAGAAAGAACGCAAAAGAACAGTGAAAAGTATAAGAGAACCAATACTCTGATTCGCAATGCAGCAAAGGCAGAAAATAATATGTTGTCGGAAATTCCGAGGCGGGAACAAAGGGAAAAACAGGAACAGCAGAGAAGAAAGCAGAGAGAACTGGAGGAGAAGAAAGAAAAGGAATTAGAGAAAAGAAAAAATCAAAAATTTTATACTTCCACAGGCAATAAATATAAGGACCCATCCTTGATGGGATATGATGAACTACAGAGAACGCTTGCAAATGTAAAGGAAAATAAAGACTTGTTTAAGTCCAGAATCGCAGATAGTGGTTTGTTTAAACGGGGATTTTCGGGAGAATGGGAAAAAGTTCAGCCAAAAGATTTTGAGGAAAAGTTAGGAAAAAAAGGTGTATCGTGGGAAGATTACAAGGAATACACCAGTTTGTGGAATAAGTACCAGGATAATGTTGAGTATATGAAAGAACTGGAGAGTAATCAACCACGTGTAGAGCTGGAGCATGAATACGATAAGTTGGGGGATACCGATAAGCAGTTAGTAAAAAAGGCAGCAGATTATGTGTGGGTAGAGAAAAGAAAATACAGTGCAGATAAAAATCATTTAGTTCCGACGATACAGGACAAGCTGGAAGTAAGCAGTAATCCGGATTATTTGTCACAAGCATATGAGAAATTTCCTAAGTTGAAGGAATTAAAGGAAAAAGGAATTGATGTAGATTACATTATCGACAGCGAGAACATTAACACAGATAATAAAGAACAGGAGGCATGGGATGAAGGGACAAGAAAAATAGCAGACGAACATCCGGTAGTATCTAGTGCGTTAAGTGTGGGGTCAAACTTGCTTTCACCGTTGGAACTTGCAGAGGATGTAAATCATGCGGTTAAAAACCTGTCATCGGATAAGTCTTATCCCATTAATCATGCCAGCCATCCATACAGTTCTTATACGAATAATGTAAGACAGACCGTGTCAGAAGGCATCGATAATGATATCGGTAAATTTGTTTACAATGCTGGAATGTCCACGGTTGATTCTGCTGCGGATATTCTTGTGACGAAAGGGGTTAAGGGAACCAAGCTAGCAGGTGGGGCAGCTAGTGCGTTGATGGGAGCAAATGCGGCAAATCAATCGTACATGGACACCTATGAGAGAACAGGAAGTGCCGGACAGTCTTTGATTACCGGATTGGGAGCCGGTTTGGCAGAGTGGGCAAGCGAAAAGTTTTCACTGGATAGTTTTGAGGCGTTAAAAACAACAAATCCAAAACAGTTTCGCGATTTTGCAAAGAATCTTGTAAAACAGGGGGCGGTAGAAGGATCAGAAGAACTTGCTTCGGACTTTGCAAATGCATTTGTCGACCGTGCAGTTAATGGAAGTAAAAGTGAGTATAATGAAAATGTTAAAAATTATATCCAGCAGGGAATGTCAAAGGATGAGGCAAAGAAAAATGCACGGAAAGACTTCTTGATACAAGTAGCAGAGGACACGGCAGCAGGGGCTTTTTCAGGTGGTCTTTTTGGTACCTATGCAAATGTGTATTCGAAAGCACAGTATGAGTCATTAGTGAAAAAGAATGGGACATCGATTACAGAGGGAAATGAAGGCACAGATTTACTTGCATATGCTGCAAAAAGAGGTATGGACACTTACGAGAAGGCAAAAGATGATACGGAAAAATACGGTAAAATTTCAGTAGACATCATGGAAAATGCTGAAAATAATTTTACAGAAGCAAGAACGAGCGGAGAACTTGCAAGGGCGTATGAAGATGCCATTCGTGGTGTGCCGGATAGTCTGGGAGTAGAAATCGACCAGATGGCACGCGAGAAAGCACAGGAGTTAGCTAAAAAGAGTAAATATGCAAAATTCGAATCCGAGCGGCAGGCATTGTATGACATTATGGATGCCTCTGTTTCAAATGCAATGAAAAGGACAGTATCTCTGAATCAGAAAAGCGAGATGATGCAGAAGGAGTCTGTGTCGAAGCAGGAGGAAGATGCTACTGCTAATATAGATACTACATTCGATCGTGTGAATCTTGACGAGGGAATGGAACGGAATCAGCGACCGGTTGAGGTACAAGAACTACAGCCGGAAAAGACAAAGCAGAATGATGCACCGTCAGAAAATGTTACGAATGCTAATTTTAGAAAGACAGAGAATGCGGCATTTACGGCATCTGACGAACAAGTAAAGGTAAAAGGATTTCGGGAAATTGGGAAAGAATCGGCTACAGTAGAGACTACGGATGGTGAGGTAGTAAATCTTGCAGACTTGTCTTTTCAGGATGAAGGTACACAGAATTTGTTTAACATTGCATCAAAGATGGATAATGCGGCTGCGGCAACGGCACTTGTGGATTATTACAATGGTAAGGATAATGCCGGTGTTTATGCAAATAATTTCCGTATGGCATATCGTATGGGAAGATTGGGAAGTATCAGTTTTGATAAAATGATGCAGGCGTCTAAGTCATTTCGTATAATGAGTGACAAGGGAGCAATGCGTCTTGCGTATGAATTAGGAAAGGTACATGGAGAAAACGCAAAGGCAGCAGAGGCAGAAAACAAAGTTGCACCGGCGCAAAAAAAAGGAAAAGGTGAATATGAAGATTACCGCTATGCTTCGGAGGATAAGGATAGCTTTGTTCGCATGAAAAAAGAATTGGCAAAGAAAACCGGATTGGATGTATTGGATTTAAATACCCTCACAGATAAAGATGCAGATACGGTAAATGGTTTATTGAATATGGATAGAGGACAGATGGCATTTGCGGAAGATGCAGAAAATAAATTTGGTGTAGTGATACATGAATCTTTGGAATTTGCATCGGTAATGTCGGAAAAAGAGTATCAGAAATTAATGGGAGTGATGCTTAATTACCTGGTAGAGAAACATGGAGCAGAGGATATCCACGCCTTAATTGAATCTTATCAAAGAGCCTATGAGCAGGTGGAAGGTGAAAAAAGTTATGAGGATGCTGCAGGAGAGTTAATCAACGATGCTGTCAGTGGTGTGTTTTATGATGAAGCCGGGGCAAAAAACTTTATTGACTGGGTAATGAAAGATGCGAAGCTGGATGTGAATGCAAAGAAAAATGTATTTCAGAAAATCGCAGATTTGGTAAAGCATGTATTTGAAAAGATAAAAAAATATATTGATGATACTCCTATGACAAAAGCGGCCAGACTGGCAGCAGAACTCAACGTGGAACAGAAGGAAAAGATTCAGCAGATGTTCATGGATGCCGTGGATAAAGCGGGGGAGAACTACAAGAAATTGGATAGTAATAATAAGGGTGAAGAAAAAGAGAAAAGAGGGAAGTATTCGGTCAAGGTAATTCCGGATACAATACAAGATGATATTAAAACGAACCTAAAAGATGTTGCAAATATGCCGACGGTGAGTAATGTGAAAGAAACGGAATTTTCAAAGGGGAAAATAAAACTTGTTGACCAAGTTGCAGAATTTTTCGATGATATCGGCAATAATGTTTATAATGAAATGTTAGGGGATGTTGAGTTAAGCCGCAAAGGAGTAAAAGATGATATATCACATGGGATTGGTCGTGCGAAGGCAATTTCCTTTAAAGCAATTCCTGATATTATTAAGAACGGGAAAATAGTGAATTATAGCAGTAACTATAAAGGAAAAGGTCATGCGAGAGTTGTAATTGCGGCACCAATAGAAATTGTTGGAAGTCAGGAAAAAATATGTGGCAAATATATAATGGCTGTTGTATTGCGTAGGGAAAATGCGAAGCAAAGATTTTATATGCATGAAGTAGCAACCATAAAAAGAGATGAATTGTTGTTCAAGACTAGGACCTATAACAAAGTTATAAGCAACCCTAGCAACAATCCATCTCTTGAAGAAATTCTAACCAACATTGTGGGGAATGTCAAGAACAAAGATAGTAAAATGACAAATGAAAAACCAACAAAGGAAAACAAGGACATTCGCTACTCTATTAGTGTTGATCTGGATAAGCAGATAGATGATGTGCTAAATGACACCGTACCAAAAGATTATACGCATGTTTATTTGGGGGAAACAACGAAAGCATTGAAAGAATTAGGCTGGAATGACCTTCCGATGCTTATGACGAACCAACATGTGTATAGTGTGATTAACGAGAAGAAAGATAAGGGTGCAAGATATAAGAAAATAAGAAATTATCATAATTTAGGCAAAGAAAAGTTTATGCAAGTGTTGGAAGACATTGAAAGACCATGGATGATAATTAAATCCAATAACAAAGAAAATAATGCAGATTTGGTAATGGTATCTTCTGTTGTTGATAAGAATGGAAATGTTGTCATTGCAGCAGTTAAGCCAAATGGGGTAGGAAGAAAGAAAACAGCAACGCTAGATGCTAATATTATGTTAAGCATGTATGGAAAAGAAGCTCTTCATAATTATGTCGAAAAAGCTGGAAAGGAGAACCGTATCATAAAAGTAAATCCTGATAAAGCAGTGGGTCCAACGGTCCAATTCCGAGGGAACGTACTCCATCAGGATTATAAGGACAATCTAGCACGATACAAAAAGATTGTCAAGAACATTATATCCGGTGAAGGCGAAAAATATTCCCTTCATGTATCAGAGCGTGCAGAAAATAGTAGAGAAGCCAATAGTGGAGAAAACAAGGACAGTCGCTACTCTATTAGTGTTGACCTAGATAAGCAGATAGATGATGTGCTAAATGATACCGTACCAAAAGATTACACGCATGTTTATCTGGGAGAAACAACAAAAGCGTTGAAGGAACTAGGCTGGAATGATCTTCCAATGCTTATGACGAACCAACATGTGTATTCGACAATAAAAACGCAAGAAGAGGCAAAAAAAGAAAATCGTTTTAAACCAAAAACAAATTATCATGGTTTGGGAAAAGGATTATTTACAAAACTACAGAAGCAATTAGAAACACCAGCAATGATTATAAAATCAAATACAAATGAAAATAATGCGGATGTAATTTTGGTAACAAATGTAAAGGACAATCAGGGAAATGTTGTTATTGCAGCAATTAAACCCAATGGTAGTGGACGTGTTAAAGGTGAACATACGATTGCTAATGTTATGCTCAGTTTGTATGGGAAGAAATCAATACAGAATTATGTTGAAAGTGCTCGTAAAGAAAACCGGATAATAAAAGTAAATCCTGATGAAGCAGTGTGGCCCATGGGCCAATCCCATGGGGGCTTACTTCATCAGGATTATAGTAACAATCTAGCACGATACAAAGAGATTGTCAAGAACATTATATCCGGTGAAGGCGAAAAATATTCCCTTCATGTATCAGAGCGTGCAGAAAAACTGCGTCATTCATTGGCAGAAACTATGACAACAGAGGAAAGTTTGGTAGAAGAAAATGAGCAATTAAAGAAAGTTGTGGAGATGCTTCAGAGTGAATTTAAGCCGGGAAAGAAAACCATTCCGGAACCGGCACGTGTAGAGGCAGTATGCAAAAAAATATTGAAAAAATATCATTCGTCCTTTGATGCAGAAACATTTCGGGATAACCTGACAAAACTGTATGCTTATATGAATGAAGAGGGTGCGGATTATAAAGAGGCATTAAAGATTACTTCTGAGATTGCACGAGGTGTCCTTGAAAAAAGCACAGCAAAAGATATGACATTGTATAACGAGTACAAAGATTTACGAGAGTATTTCCGTAAAACAAAACTTGCGTTGTCGGAAGCCCAGAAAAGTGAAGTAAATTACATGTATGGAAGTATGGGAGAGTTTCGCAAGAGTAATTTCGGACGGCTTAGAATTGTTTCGGAGGGGACGACTCTTGATCAGGTTTGGGGAGAGTTAAGCGAGAAGTATCCGGAGTTATTTAAGGCGGATACCAATGACGGTGATATGATAGCAGAGGTAATGACTGTATTAGATGGATTGCGGCCAACATATCGTAATGCATACGGAGAGGATATTGAGCAGGCATCTTATGACCTTGCCTTAAATATTTACAAGGAAATGAGTATGATACCACAGAGACAAACGTTTAAGGATAAGGCAGATGCCGCCGTAGAGCGTGAGTGGAAGGAAGCAAACCGAGTGTATCTTACCATGCTCCAGGATTATCGCAAGGAATGTGAAAAGCAATTCCTTGAAGGATTAAAGGTGAGTATGAATGACCAGATAAAAAACAAGAATCAGAGAATCCGTGAGGCGTATGCTAAGATACATGATTATGCAAATGTGATTGAGACGACACAGAATGGAGAATTGATTCGTAAGTATCAGCATGAGATTGAAAAGCAAAAAAGGTACATCGAGAGATTAAAAAAAGGACAGGATAAAAAGATTGCGGAAATGAAGATTGAGAATCGTCAGTACCGTAAGAATTTATCTGAGCAGAAAAAACAGACAGAAGCAAAGAATAAGATTCGACGGTTACATAAACAGATGCGTCAGATGCTGATGAAACCAAAAGAGGGGATGTATGTGCCACAAGATTTGGTTCGGTCTGTAATTGATGTGTGCGAGGCTGTCAATTTGGGTGCGAAAGAAGGAACTCAATTATATAATGCGTTAGATGATGCGAGACAGTATTTTGAGAAAATGAAAAATGATCCGGATTACAATTTTGCATCGGAATATGATGAGGATATTGACTATGAATTACAGCGTATTGCAAATAAGTTTAAGAATAATGGAAACAGCATTTATGATTTATCATCTGCGGATTTGGATGAAGTATATGATGCGATGAAAATGGTGTATAAAACGATTCGAAGGGCAACTGAGCTGATTCGTAAAGAAGGGGAAACAAATGCCAGAAAGGCAGCAGAACGAGTCATTCATGAGGTGCGTTCGGCAAAAGGTGTAAGTTCATTTATGAGTACACATAAAGTCATAAGAAAATTTCCGGAGTTTACTTTGAAATCTTTAAACTCTTATCGGGCATTCCGTCGGATTACCGGATATGCGGATGGAGAGTTTATGCAGGAATGGCGTGAGTTAAATGAAGGACAGCGTAAAATGCTGAAAATCCAGCAAGATGGTGAAGCTATTCTTGCGGATGTGATGGAGGACGAAAATGTCGTAAAATTGATGAAAACTTTTGATAAGAAGCAGGGGATGGTTGACACCGGTCTTGTTTATGAGGATGGCAAGAAGGTACAAGTGACGAAAGGAATGCGTATGGCTCTTGTCATGCATGGTATGAATAAGGACAATTTGCGACATATGGTTTATGGTGGTGTCACTATGCCAAATATGGACTTATATTTGAAGGGGGATAAAAAAGGGGCTTATAATACAACTAAAAAGGCTGTAGGAGTAACTTCGGCAAAAATTCAGGCGATGGAGGATGCCATGTCCCCGGAAGAGAAAAAGGTTCTTCGTGCTTTTAAAAAGTTGTTCCACGAGTACACCGGTAGTGTGATTAATGAGACCTCAATGGAATTGTACGGATTTAAAAAAGCAAATGAGAAAAATTATTATCCGATTTCTGTTGATGAAAATTATATAGCAACGGATATTACCGGTTTGAAAATGGATAAAACTTTGGAAGGTGCCGGCTTTTTGAAGGAGCGTGTACAATCGACAAAACCATTGGTATTGGAAAGTATCATTGATACAGCACAGAGGTCATTGAAGATTACCTCAGAGTTTGGTGGTCTTGCCATTCCAATCAGGAATTTTAACAAGGTATATAATGGGTCTACGTGGAAGGTAACAGATGTAGACAGTGAAGATGTATCCGCTAAATCGGTATTAGTACAAGACGATACGGTTCATAAGGCAATGCAGGATGTGTGGGGCAGGATGGCGTCTAATTATATTGATAACCTGATTTCGGATTTGCAAAATGCGAGAACCGGGGAATCAACGGTCTTTGATATGCTCCGTGGAAATTTTGCGGGGTCTGTTCTGACCGGGAACTGGTCGGTTATTATGAAACAGGCGGCATCTTATCCGACAGCAGTTGCCACCCTTGGCTGGGAGCCGGTGATGAAAGCTCTTGCAAAGGGAGGTAAACACGGACTTCCGATTAGTAGTGCCGACCGAGAACTGATTGCAAAATATACGCCACTTTTATGGTATCGAAATAAAGGAAATTCCACACAGGAAATGGCTGATATTGATAATTTGAATAGTCTTACCAATCGTATGCCGGTGGTAAAAGAAGTAAAGAACATGATACAAAAGGTTGATGTTGCTACGGTTGGAAGAATTTGGTATGCGTCACAATATTATGTGGACGCAAATTATAAGTCCTTGAAAAAGGGAACCGATGCGTATTATCGACAAGTGGCAGAAGTGTTTAATCGATGCGTAGAAGATACACAGCCAAATTATACAGTTATGCAGCGACCGGATTATTTGCGTGATCCAAGTAAAATTAAAAAAGTCATGTTTATGTTTATGACACAGCGTATGCAAAATGGCGGTATTTTATATGATGCAGCATGCAATCTGCATGCGAAAAACCAAAATGGAACCAAGGAGCAGAAGAAACAGGCAAGAAAGGAATTCGCTTGGGCAGTATCCAGTCAGCTGGTATCGGCAGCAGTGCTTTCTACGATGACATTTTTGGCAAGAGGTCTTTTGCATAAGGTAAATCCTTATCGTGATGATGAAAATGAACTAACAACGGAGAGTGTTATGTCTGAGTGGATGAATGGGGTGTTGGGTTCGTTGTCCGGTAGTTTTATAGGCGGTAATGAATTGTATAACCTTGTCTATTCGGCAATTACAAAGGAAAAGTATTATGGAATTGAAGTATCCCTGTTTAGTGAGATATCTTCTTTATGTGAATCAATCGTGAAAATGGGGAATGGAGTAATTGATGCATTCAGCGATTCAGACGAGGAGGCTGAGAATGGAAAGGATGCGATAAAGAATGCATTTTTTGATGCGGCTGGAGTAGTGGCAAAAATGTGCGGTATTCCGGTTGACAACGTAAAAAATGTAGCGGTTGGTATTTGGAAGAATGTTGAGGATGTGACATCCGGGGAAGGCTTGTTTTCGTTTTCGACGGACAAAGAGGAGCCGAAAGCGAATGTGTATGGAAAGAAAATTTATGATGCGCTTATGGATGGTGACAAAAAGACGGCTGCTCAATACCGTGAGAAGATGAAACAAAATGGTAAGAAAGGTGAAGGTGATGTGGAAACAGCGGTAAAGGACCAGCTGGCAAGTCGAAATGATTTAGTAAAGCAAGCGGCACAGTATCGTCTTGACAAAAATCATGATGGCTATATGGAATGTTACAACAAACTTATAAAAATGGGATTTAATCATTATGAAGTTGTAGCTGCAACTAATAGTGTATTAAATAAGATGCAGGACAAAACGGAATCCGGTGCAAAGGATGCACATGATTATCTTTCTTTTTACAAGAGCGATGATTTGGTTGCTGCCATTGAGGAGGGAAAAGGTTACGAAGAAATATTACAACAGATGTACGAGGAAGCAATGACAAAAATTGAAAAGGATGATGAAAAGCATGAACTTAGTGCAAGTAAGAAAGAGAAGAAAGCATTTGCGTCCATTCGTTCGAAATTATCTTCTGAGTATAAAGACAGGTTTCAGAGTGCTAAAAATACTCATGAGAAACAACTCATTATGCAGAAACTGTATAAACTTAAAATAAAAGGTAAATGCATCTATACAAGCGATACGTTTAAAAAATGGAATGAGGAATAGGTGGTTCGCATGGGAACTAGGGGGTAAAACTTCTAGTTCCTTTGCTATACTGAGAAAAAAACAAAGGGGGACTTATAGAATGAAACAGATGATTTGTACGATTTGCGGACTGGTTGGAAGTACCGTGGCGTCTTTTTTTGGAGGATGGACTTCCGGAATGACAACGCTTCTTATCTTTATGTGCATAGATTATGTTACCGGTCTTATGGTTGCTGGAATTTTTAAAAAGAGCAAAAAAACAGAGAGTGGTGCGCTGGAATCTCATGCTGGATGGAAAGGATTATGCCGGAAAGGTGTTACCCTGCTTATTGTATTGGTGGCTTGTCGGTTGGATATGACAATTGGAACTACATTTATAAAAGATGCTACTGTGATTGGTTTTATTGTTAATGAGACGATTAGTCTGATCGAAAACGCTGGTCTGATGGGAATTCCCATTCCAAAAGCAATTGAAAAGGGGATTGATGTGTTGAAGAATAAAGAGGAGGTTGATGAGTAATGGAATTTAAGAAAGCATATGAGGCACTTAAACAGGGAGCATTGATAAAGTGTCCAGAATGGAGAGGATATTGGAAATGGGAAGATAATTCCATTAAGATGCATTGTAAAGATGGGAAAACTCTTGATATTCGGGAGACAAAAAATGTTGGATATACTCTTGATTTTATTCTTCGTGATGATTGGGAGATTGTTGACGAGGCAGATGTAAAGGATTTAGATGTTCAAACATTTACATTTGGTGAAGCAATTCGAAGATTAAAAATTGGACAGAAAGTTGCCCGTAAGGGGTGGAATGGTAAAAAACAATATATTCAGCTTGCAACAGGCATTTCATATGTGTCAACAGGTGGAGAAATTGTAAATTGCGAGCATGATGCAATTGGTAACAAGGCAATTGCATTTGTTGGTACTTCCGGTGTTCAAATGGGATGGCTTGCATCGCAGGCAGATATGCTTGCTGAGGACTGGATTACAGCAGATAAGGAAGGTGAAACGAATGGAGATTAAAAAAAGAAGAGCAAAATCAATCAGTTATGGAGGCAAAAGGAGTTTAAAGGACATAAAGTACATTGTCATACATTTTACCGGTAACAAAGGAGATACGGCGAAGAACAATGCTGATTTCTACGCTACTGGCAACACGCGAGAAGCGGGTGCGCATTTCTTTGTGGATAAAAAATCTGAGATTTGGGAGTCCGTGCCAATGGAATATACTGCCTGGGCGGTTGGCCACTTCTACACCCGTGAGAAGGGGGCTGCATCGTATTATAAAAAGTGTACGAATGATAACAGTGTGTCCATCGAATTATGTGATTGCAAAAAAGGTGTAAGCTGGGAACAGATGCTTGCGGTACGACAATTAGTACAGTATATTCAGAAACGTTGTCCGAATGCAAAGACTATCATCAGACATTGGGACGTCAACGGCAAAGCGTGTCCAGAGCCGATGATCGGTAAAGGCAACTTGAAATGGAAGCATCTTTACAACAAGATTATGTATAATTATCAGTACAGAGCCAAAGTAACAAAGGCAGCAGCCATCCGCTCATCTAAGGGTGTAAAACCTACAAATAAAATTGGCAGCATAAATCCGGGAGAGGTTGTTAAGATTTCTAAGGTGGTTGGTGCCTGGGGGCGTTTGTTGAACAAAAAGAATGACAAATGGCAATGGATTAGTTTGAAAAAGGTGAAAGAAATTTAAAAGCCTGAAATCCCTTTACTTTCAGTGAATTCTATGTTATTTTAAGGACAATCTAAAGTGAAAAAATCTTTTTATAACTCTCAGCACTACGGTCCACCCAGCTGACTGATTATTACTTTTGCCAATTTCGCATTCGGCGTTTTGATATTGACTGGGTATTCCAGTCGTCGTTCATACGTCCACATCAGCTGCACCCCCCTTCCCATGGCCACGGTTCATCGGTCCAGGTCCAGCCATCGTTTGTATCAATACCGGTTAAAAATAACGGTCCGCAGTGTTTTTCGTAATCGCAGACGGCTTCTTTGTACATCTGCTGGTAACGGTTGAAATAATCCATTGCCTTGCCATCGCAAGGATGAGTATCCAGATACATACCGGCGTCAATCATGCAGAATCCGGTCTCACGTACAGCGGTCATTTTCTGATGCTTTGAATGTCTGTTTTGATTCATCAATAAACACCTCGCCTTCCACAGGAGTTGTTTTGCATATAGGGCTGTCGGTTATGGCAGCCACAAGAACCGGAATGGGAGTGGTTTTGACTGCGGTCTGCCTGGCAGGCAGCCTGTGCACCAACAAACGGAAAAACTAAATCTTCGAAAATGGTGCCGTGTCTTAAGGCACATTCGCCCTCCATGACATTTTCAAAAGTCTGCCATGGGACATATGCCATTGCTAATGGTTTCTTTGAAAGATTCATAGAAACTCCTTTTTTGTTTTTACTATATATTATGTAGAAAAATGTCGAATGTGAAAAAAATAAAATTTATTGAGAAAAAGTATTGACAAGCAAAGATAAATGATATATAGTGATAACAGTAACAGTTACTATTATCAAAAAGGAGCGTGAGATATGGCTGGACTCAAGTATAGCAGGCAGCGGGAAGCTGTGTTAGTCTATCTGCGTTCAACAAAGTCTCATCCGACTGCGGAGCAGGTATATCAGAAAATTAGAGAAGAATTTCCTAAGATAAGTTTAGGAACGGTATACCGAAATTTAAACTTATTAGCAGACTGTGGTGAGATTTTGCGATTGAACTGTGGTGACGGGGTAGAGCATTTTGATGCAACGACCACCCCACACAATCACTTTATTTGTCGTCGTTGCAGACAGGTAATCGATTTGGAAGCCGACTGGGATTTTGAATTGGATACCAAGATGGATGACGAGTTTCCCGGAAAAATAGAAGGACATGAAATCTATTTTTACGGCATCTGTAAAAAATGTTTATAAATCACAAAAGTGGTTAAACTAATTTATCAAAAGGAGAGTGTATTAGTATGAAGAGATTTGTATGCAGCGTATGTGGATATGTTCACGAAGGAGACAGTGCACCGGAGCAGTGCCCGGTTTGCAAGGCACCGGCAGAAAAATTCAAAGAGCAGACTGGCGAAAGAGAATGGGCAGCAGAACATGTAGTAGGAGTTGCTAAGGGTGTCAGCGAAGACATCGTAGCTGATCTTCGTGCAAACTTTGAAGGAGAATGTTCAGAAGTAGGAATGTATCTTGCTATGGCAAGAGTAGCACACCGTGAAGGCTATCCCGAAGTAGGCCTTTACTATGAAAAAGCAGCTTGGGAAGAAGCAGAGCATGCGGCAAAATTTGCAGAACTTCTTGGTGAAGTAGTGACGGACTCTACAAAGAAAAACCTGCAGATGCGTGTTGACGCTGAAAATGGTGCAACAGCGGGTAAATTCGACCTTGCAAAACGTGCCAAAGCAGCAGACTTAGACGCTATCCATGACACTGTTCATGAAATGGCAAAAGACGAAGCAAGACATGGCAAAGCATTCGAGGGATTGTTAAAGAGATACTTTGGCTAAGCTCCAAGCCATGCATAAAAATAAAAACAGCCCTTCATTGTGAGTTCACTCACAAATGAAGGGCTGTTTTTATTTTTATATACGGCGCGAGCCGTCCATGAGCCCGTCAGGGCGAATGGAGCATGGCTTGGAGCAAAGAGAAGGGGGCGCGAGCCGTCCATGAGCCCGCTAGGGCGAATGGAGCAAGGCTTGGAGCAAAGAGAAGAGGGCGCGAGCCGTCCATGAGCCCGTCAGGGCGAATGGGTCAAGGCTTGGAGCTAAGGGAAGAGGGCGCGAGCCGCTTTTGTTTTATACTTGAAGAACCAATTGTTTTGTGATATAATCTAATCTCGAGCAGTGCTCGATAAGGGGGATTTTTACAGTAAGAGACCCTGGTAAGGATTTATAGTAAAGGAGATAAGTAACATGAACAGTAAAGTAAAGGGCGTTTTACAGGTCTTACTGGTTCTTGTGCTGATTGCAGCGTTTGCGTTTGTAGCAGCAAGGGGAATTGGTGGCGCACACAGAGGAAGCGCAAAGAACATTCGTCTTGGATTGGATTTGGAAGGTGGCGTGAGTGTCACATATCAGGCTTACAAGACTGATAGTACCGGTAAGAGAACCGGTGAACAGCCAACCGATAAAGACATGGCAGACACGATTTACAAGATGCAGAAACGTGTGGAAACATTAGAGAGCACGGAAGCCGCTGTATATCAGGAAGGCAGTGACCGTGTCACAATCGATATTCCGGGTGCCAGTGATTCAGAAGAGGTTTTGAAGGAACTTGGTAAAGCTGGAGCGCTTTATTTCATTTTGTATTCAGATCTGAAGACTGAAAAAGGCGGCACACCAAACGAAGGTGATAAAGTCGTTTACGACAAATCGAAAGTCCTTTTGACCGGTGACATGATTGGTGAGGCAACTTCCGGCAGCAGACAGCAGGAAGGCACCGGAAAGACTGAATATGGTGTTTCTATTAAGTTTGCAGGCAAAGGAATTAAGAAATTTGCTAAGATTACCGGAGAGCATGTTGGTGAGCAGCTTGCCATCGTATATGATGAGAAGTTAGTTTCTGCACCAAACCTGAAAGAAGAGATTTCCGGCGGTGAGTGCTGGATTTCGGGAAGTTTTACTTCTGAGTCCGCAGAGCAGCTTGCTTCTACCGTACGTATCGGTGCTCTTCCGTTGGAACTTGAAAATATTCATGGTAACGTAGTAGGAGCAACACTGGGAAGTCAGGCATTGAAATCCAGTTTGTTTGCCGGCGTTGTTGGTTTGATTCTCGTAATCATTTTCATGATTGTTATGTACCGCATCTCCGGTGTGGCAGCCAGCATTGCATTGATTTTCTATGTAGGTGCTATGCTGCTTGCACTGAATGGTTTGAATGTAACATTGACCCTGCCCGGTATTGCGGGTATTATCCTGAGTATTGGTATGGCGGTGGATGCAAACTGTATTATATTTACACGTATCCGCGAGGAATTGGCAACCGGCAAGACGGTAGCGTCTGCGATTGATAATGGATTTTCCAAAGCAATGTCCGCCATTGTCGATGGTAACGTGACAACTTTGATTGCTGCTTTGGTACTGTATCTCAAGGGTTCCGGTACGGTAAAAGGTTTTGCGATGACACTTGGTATTGGTATTGTGTTGTCTATGTTTACTGCTTTGTTTATTACAAAACTTTTGATGAAAGCATTCTGTGCACTGGGTATGACAAATACTTCAATGTATGGTATTCAGAAAGAGCGTAAGACAATTAACTTTATTGGTAACTGGAAGAAATATGTTGTTATTTCCGGAGCTGTTGTTGTAATCTGTGTGGCAGGACTTGTTGTCCGTGCTGCTTCCGGTGGTCCATTATTTAACTATAGTTTAGATTTTGCCGGTGGTAACTCAACATCTGTTGACTTATCTAAGACTGTAACCGATGAAGATAAACAGAAAGCAGAAGATACTGCAAAATCTGTTATTGGAAGCGGTAAGAGTGTTGAAATTTCGGTTGCTGATAATACAAAGATTGTTGTTCGTACTGAGGAACTCAGTGAGCAGAAGTCGGAAGAATTGAAAGCAACGATGGCGAAAACATTTGGCGTGGATGAATCTACCAAAATTGAGTCCGAGTTCATCAGTGGTTCTGTCAGTGATGAAATGAAAGTGGATGCAGCTGTAGCAACTCTGATTGCGACACTTTGTATGTTGCTTTATATCTGGATTCGCTTCCGTAAACTTTCAACCGGTATCAGTGCTGTTTTGGCACTTGTTCATGATGTAATTGCTGTGCTGACTGTTTATGTAGTGGCAAGCGCATTTATTCCGGTAGGAAGTACCTTTATTGCATGTATGCTTACGATTGTCGGATACTCCATCAACGATACCATCGTAGTATTTGACCGTATTCGTGAGAATAAAGCTAAGGCTACGTCAAGAACAAGCCTTGCGGAAATTATTAACAAGAGTATTACAGAGACATTGTCTCGTTCCATTAATACTTCGGTAACTACCTTTATCATGGTATTTGTATTGGCAGTATTCGGTGTAGATTCCGTACGCCAGTTTGCAATTCCGTTGATTGTAGGTATTATTTCCGGATGTTATTCATCAGTATGTGTAGCATCACCATTGTGGTATGTTCTTTCCGGAAAAGGAGAAAAAGAGCAGAAAGCAGTCACTTATTCAAAGAAGAAAAAATAATTCTTTGTGAATAAATATTGGAACAAGAAAAGAAGAAACTACAAATCGGGAAACAGTAATGTTCATGCGAATGATAGTTTCTTCTTTTTCGTATGAGGAACAAAAGATGTCAAAAAGTTGATAATTAGACACAATCTATGTTATACTACCAATACAGTCCGCATAAGAGACAAAGGAGGATTCCAGTGCATGGCAAAGGGAGATAAGAAGAAAAAGAAAAAAGAGGTCATTGAACTGACGCCGGCGGAACGGTTTGTCCAGTTAAAGACGTTAAAGAGAGCGACAAGATGCCTTTTAGTAGATGAAGATGTTTATCGTATCTACGTGCGTCTTACAAAAGATTTCGCACAGATGGATGAGTTAGGTAAAGAGACTCCGTTTGAAGGATGTGAAGAGTGTGCTGCGTTAAGTGAAGAATGTGCTGCTCTTGCAAAAGAATGGGAAAAGAAATTGCCGGCGGAGAGAGAAGTGATTTCACGAACTGTTACGACAACAGTGAAGAAACAGGAAGAAGACGACAACAAGAAAAAAGGAATTGCAAAATGGGTTGTGCTTGTGGTTATTGTTGCAATGATTGTCTGCTATAATGTTCCGGCAACCCGTTATCAGTTGGCCGGACTTTCTGCAAAAGTTGGTTTTGATAAATGGGCATCGTCCACATACGAAAAACTGGGCGATTATAAAGATTGTAAAAATCAGATTGTTTTGCTTGAGAAAAAAGCCATCGAAAAAGTGAAAATTGGTGGTGTTGTGAAGTTTGGAACTTGTGACTGGATGGTTTTGGAGCGTACAGATGGTAAAGCTCTGCTTACAAAATATATGGCAGATAATAAACATCCCTACCATGATAAATCAGAAAAGGTTACATGGGAGAGTTGTGCGCTGCGAAAGTATCTGAATGGTGAATTCCTTGAGGACGGTAAATTTACGCCGGAGGAATTGGCGATGATTTTGACTACAAATGTTGCAAATGTTGCAAACGAAGAGTTTGGGACGGACGGTGGCAAGAATACGCAAGATAAAGTATTTTTGATGAATGAGCCGGAGTTTACCAAGTATAAGAAGAAACTGAAAGCAAAGGCAAAGACAATGCGGCTGCGTACACCGGGCAAAGATGCCACGGCAACGACGTATGTTTCTGCACTGGGGGATATTATTACCTATGGTTTCCCGGTGGACGAAAATGGTGCCTGCATACGTCCGACGATGTGGGTAAATTTGAAGTAAGGATGCCTATGTTTTGCCACGATTGCATGATTAAATGTAACTGTTCGGTAAAGGACAGTTACATTTTTTTAGGAAGGAAGCGTAAAATATGAAGTGTAAAAAAAGAATACTATTGTTAGCGCTGTTACTTTTTTCCACTGTATTAATTGGTGGGATGAATGTTCAGGCAAAGAAAAAGACGAAGCCAAAGTCATTGAAAAAAGCAAAAATTACTTTGGCAAAGAGCAGTTATACATATAATGGAAAAGCAAAAAAACCAGTTGTTACCGTAAAACTTGGTAAGAAAAAACTGAAAAAAAACAGGGATTATACGGTCAAGTATACAAAAAATAAAAATGCCGGAACGGCGAAAGTTACAATTAAAGCCAAGAAGGCTAAAAAAGGTAAAAAAGCCAAATATAAGGGTAGCAAAAGAAAAACTTTTAAGATAAAAAAAGCAAGTCGTTTGCTAGTACCGGACAAAGCAGCATATTCAGCCGTTGAAGGAGATGGTTCATTTTCGATTGTAGCTAAACCATCGAAAGGCGGTGGAACAGTAACATATGCCTGCGCGACAACTGGTGTGATCAAAGTCACGAAAGCCGGTAAGGTTACGATTGTTAAAACCTTTGATAAGACATGTAAAACATTGTCCAAGCAGACAAAAGATACGATTAAGAAAGTTTCGACAAAGGTAACCATGAGTGTGCCAGCAACGGCAAATTATAAGGCAGCTTCGACTTCCGTCACCGTTACGATTAACAAAAAACCGGTACGTGTTTTCAGTACCTATGACAGTATTAATAAATACAGTTATCCGTCGAAGAGTCCGCTGTCTCCGGGATTTACTAATTATAAAAAACTGACAGATTTAAAATGGACGATTGTGGATAAATACCAGATGCCTGGTCTTGCACCGACAGCAGATGAGGACTGGACAAAAAATTATATTCAGTGTAACAATCTCTGCCCGCAGGGTGTCTGTATGGCAGGAAATTATATGCTTACGACGGCATACTGTATGGATGATTTGCACAATAGCTGCATTTTCGTTTACAACAACAAGACGGGCGAATTTTTAAAGACGCTAGTTTTAAAAGACCAGAAGAGCCACGTGGGTGGAATTACTTATGATGAGAAAAATAAAAACATCTGGGTCTGCCACTCAAACAAAGATAAAACGACAGGAATGTATTCACTTGAGCGCATTACGTTGTCGGATTTGGTGAAATATGCGACAGGCAAAAAAGAATATACGTCGTCCGGTAAAGTGGAACTACATCAGATTCCAACAAAACCATCGACGATTTCCTACAATAAAAAGGACGGTTATCTGTGGGTGGCACAGTTTAGTGTGGCACCGGTTGCAGGTGACACTTCGGAGGATGAAGATACGGACGAAGAAGTAGAGGAAAATGATACCGGTGCACCGCGTATGTATGCATATGAGTACGATGCAAAGACAAACGAATTAAATCAGGTTCGTATTGTTACGAATCCTGCTGAAGAGGACTATCTGGGAATCCAGACAAAAGAAGTACAGACAGAAGCAACCGGAGAAAATGAGGCAAAGACAAGTGTTCAGGTTGCAACAGTGTACTCTTCTTCCTCTGTTTTACTTGCGGAAAAAGGAAGCTCTGCTACAGCAAAAGAAAAGCTGAAAAAAGGAGATGTTATTTACTCGGTTAATAATGAGCTGATTACAAGTGTAAAACAGCTTTCGGAATTACTGGAAAAATGTACGAAAGGAACTGCGGTAACGCTGGAAATTCACCGTACAATTCCGGCAGAAACCGAAGGTGCGGAGCCGACAGAGCAGATTTTGACTGGAAAAATTATTTTGGATGTCCGTGGCAATGTGTTGTACCGCAGCACACCGAATTATGTGCAGGGAATTACATTTTCCGGAGACCGTACAATCTTTAGCTGTTCCTATGGAAGAAACAGTACAAAGAAGAGATTTTTATCCGAATTACAGGTGTATAACCGTGCAGATGCGACCGATGATACGATGCTTGGCGAGTTAGAACTTGCCGTAGCACTGCCGCCAATGGTAGAGGAAGTAGAAGTTGTGGGAGATGAAGTGTATATGATATTTGAATCCGCTGCCACCACGTATCTGGAAGGAACGGATGGCAAGGGTCAGAGTACCTGTCCGATTGACAAAATGATTGCCGTAAAACTCGGACTTGATTCAATAAAATAGAAATATAAATAGAAAATTTAAGGGCGATTCCACAAAACAGCTAATGTGCCATTTGACACGCTGATGCTTCCCTTTCTGCCGGTAAACTCATTGCTGACACCAAGAGGGAATGAATTTGTGAGGGTCGCCCCTTCTACTTCATAATGAAATCCCTGAATGGTGACATTTGTGCTCACGTCGCTCAAAGAAAAGACGGAACATATATTTCCGGTGGTATTTTCCGGTAAATCTTTTCCGAATGTAATGACGCCGTTTGTGACAACTTTTAGTGCATAGTCATCTCCAATTAAGGTTCCGACGGCATTATGCCGGTTTAAGAATGTAAGCGTCTGAATATTAGCTAATGTGTGGTCTAAGCGGCCGCCTAAACCGCCATAAATTTCAAAATTTGTGTATCCTTTTTCCAAACCAAGTCGTGCGGCAAGCATCATGTCCGTATCATCTTTTTCTTTTGGGTGTCGGATGCAGTCGGATGGCAGATGGCTGGACGCCGAAACGGAATCAAAGTCACCAATCACATAGTCGGCACGCAGTCCGATTTTTTCTAAATAGTCAAAGCCGCCATCAACAGCGATGACCAAATCATCTTTTCCTAATTCGATATGGCAGGGGGATTGTTCCCCTGCCCCAAATAAATAACAGACTTTTGTATCCACTATTTCTGACCTCTTTCAATAACAAGCGCAGCATCTTCCAGATAGGAGCAATCCAAATCCTCTACCGTGCCGTTGTCGCAGGCAGAAGCAAGTGCTGGGTTAATTGGCATCTGGGCGAGTACCGGTACATGGTACTCTTCAGCAATTTCACTGATGTGGCTCTCACCAAATACATGAATTTTCTTACCGCAGTCAGGGCAGAGCGCATAGCTCATATTTTCCACGAGACCAAGAACCGGAATGTTCATAAGAGAAGCCATTTTCATTGCTTTACCGACAATCATGGAAACCAAATCCTGCGGACTTGTAACAACGACAATGCCATCAATCGGAATGTTCTGGAATACGGTAAGTGCAACATCACCGGTTCCCGGCGGCATATCGACAAACAGATAATCGACATTATCCCAAAGGGTGTCAGACCAGAACTGGCGAACCGTTCCACCAATCACCGGACCACGCCATACAACCGGGTCACTTTCATTTTCCAAAAGGACATTAATGGACATAATATCCACGCCGTATTTTTTTGATTTTACAGGGAAAATCGTTGTTTCATTTCCCTGCGCTTTTTCGGTGATACCAAATGCCTTCGGAATCGAAGGACCGGTAATATCGGCATCCAAGATACCACAGTGGTATCCGCGGCGCGCAAATTCAACCGCAAGTAAATCGGTAACCATTGATTTTCCTACGCCGCCCTTTCCACTGACGACACCGATAACCTTGCCGATTTTGCTATTTGGATGTGGTGCTACTAAGAGACTTTTTGGGTCTTTTGAACCGCAATTGCTGCTACAGGTGGAGCAGTCGTGCGTACATTCTTCACTCATTTTGATTTCTCCTTAATAAAAATATTTCTATGCTTACTCTAGTACGAAAGGGGCAGATTTGTCAAGTTGTAATATTATGAGGGAAAACTGCCGATAATATACTTACAGATATGTTGTAAATGGATTTGCGAAAAGAACACAAGGAGGTGTTTGCATGACGACGTTAGGAGAACTGCGGAATAAATTCAGTGCAGTACATAAGCAGTACAATTCAACGGCGTTTGAATTGTCTAAAAAACTAAATGAGACGAAGGAATTGATAAAGCGTGTTCCCGAAGGAGACAAACTGTTTGGGGAACAGGCAGCGGTTTTGGAACTCCAGTACAATGCGGTGAAAGACCAGCAGAAGATTTATGATGATTTCATTCACCAGTTTATGGACAAATGGGATGCTGAGCGTGAGATGGTAAGCGCAAAGCAAAATGCCGAAGCAGAAGGGGATTATTATAAGGAAATGGGTAAAATTCTTGCGGTGGCAATGCGCATGTTCCACGGGGATATCGTTCCCGGCTCGGACGAGAAAAAACTTATGGAATTCGACAGTGATTTGTATCAGATGGCGAAAAACGCACAGATGATGGCAAAGCTTAAAGAACGGAAAAAGTATGATTCGCTGTGGGACGATGAGGAGAAAAAAGAATTGGAAGACCCTATAGAAGCCGCGGATGCAAAAGAAACATCACTTGAAGCACCGGAGGTTGTAAGTGTGGATGAGGTAATCGCAAAAAGTACCGAAGGATGAGAAGTGGGCGGATTTACTGAAACTCCAAAAGCCTTCCAGTTACTGATTGGCAGAAATTAGTCATTTGATGACTTTTTTTGATGTGGATAAGAGCCTTATGCAACCTTAACCTTTATAAAAAGATAAAAGAGTTGCATGAATTTTGAAAAGATGCATCTGCAAGCAACCTAAAAGCAGGAAATGTACCGACCCCCAAATGTTAGACCAAAAATCTAACGATTGGAGGTCGATA
>NZ_QTVH01000017.1:0-62634 GCF_003435975.1 Clostridium sp. AF36-4
AAAAATGAAATGGTATGTAATTTACACATTGCCTGTTTAGTTCTTCCATATCCGCGTTTAAACAAATTGGAAACTGGGTATATTTGAGTACCTCTGCCATATAAGCAACGAACAAAGTAAATACTATGATATAAGGAACTTTCCTTTTCTTATATTTAACATAATAAAACACAATCCCAATATATAAAAAACTTAGTGGCATCATAATTAACCAGTCAAAATCAATTTTCATTTTTGCTTTCCCCTCCCGTCTGCTATCATAACACAAAATACATCGCATAAAACATAAAAGTCATGAACGGTCGTTTTTGGGGTATGAACGGTCATTTTAACCCATATTTTCACAACACATGATATTACTTATACTGTTTTTTACCAGTTGTTTTCGTAATAGTTTCCTTTTTCCCACTCTTAGTGAATACAGCAGTGCATTTGCATCGATAAGTACCTTTTGCTGATAACTTATAACTATCTGCAAACAACAAATTTGATGCATTTTTTGTCTTTTTCCATGTTTTTACTGTTTTCCACTTTTTGGTGCTTGAAGTATATTTTTGCAAATTAAGTTCTACATCTATTTTTGATGTCGCACCTTTAGCCATTGCCCTCACTTCAACATTTGCCGTGCCACTTGAAGAAATTGAAAACGAAGGTTGCAAAATGGCAGCATTTTCACTTTGCAAAATTGGTCCAATCTCCAATGCCGGTTCACTAATCTCAGCAGCTTTTGCTTGCATATTTACTGCAAATAATGCACTCATTCCCAGCAAACATACCATTCTTTTTGTGTCTCTTTTGATTTTCGTAATCATAAAAAATCCTCCTTATATATCGTTATACTAATAATAACGATACAAAAGGAGGAAATCTGACAAAAAATTTTAATTTTTTTATTTCTGGTACAAACTATTTGCCATTTTCAATAATTCTGCCTTATAATTTCCTTTCTTAATAAGTAGAATCATATAGTTATATTCCTTATCATCCCACATAATCCATTCTTCATTTCCTTTTATATAATAATATGCCTCATAGCCCATAACACTTGTTTTAATTTTTTGCTCATATTCAGAATCTGTGTAAATTTGGTCTCCTTCCCTAACTTTACCACGGCTATACTGTAATGTATTCTCTTTTTCATCTCTCCATTCATCATAAAGTGCATTTCCCGACGAAAGTTCATCATGGGAATAATACCGAAATCCCTTCGGCACAAATGTAGGTTTCTCATGAATGACGTCCGGCAGGCTCTCCTTCGTTTTTTCATCCTGATTCTGACCAACATACTCCCTTACTTCCAATTTGTCCTTTGAATCATACGAAAGCAGATATTTCCATGCATTAAAACCAAACACCTTCGCACTGACTTGATTAGCAGCAGCTAAGGAAAGAATCACAATCACTACGGCTGCCGCTTTACGGACGGTATACGCCAGACGCAGATGGCTGCCAAAATATTTTTCGCTCCAATTTAAACGTTTCCATCGTTTCATGAATTTTTTTGAAAATTCATGATTATAATCTTCGTCTTGCGATGGATGAAATGAATTCATCTCCTGATATACACAGGTCGTCAAAAATTTCTTGATACTCTCCTCATTCATTACCGAGCCACTCCTTTCGAATGATTGCAATGCCTCTTGCAATTCTCTTAGACACCGTATTCTGCTTGATATTAAGAAGTTCAGCAATCTCACTTACCCCTAATTCGTTGACATAACGAAGAATCAGAACCTCCGCATACAGTTTTGGAATCTTATGAAACACTTCCATCATCTCGCTTTCGCCATAACCTCTTTCGTGCTTACAAAAAAACGGGCTGGTTTCAAACTCATCCATCTCCTGCACCTTTTGATTTTTCTTTTGATTCTTACGATAAAGGTCAATTGCCGTCCTCTCAACTATAATAACGAGGAAACTCTTCGTTTTCTGACAATCTATTTTATCAATTTTATCTAAATTTTTTATAACCTTTTCCCACGACGTCAAACAGGCGTCTTCTGCATCCTGCGGATGATGCAAAACACGCATTGCTACGACGTACATAAGCCGGTTGTATTTTTCATATAATAACTCCAGTTTTCTTTTATCCTGCGGTGAGTCAACCGAGGCTAGAAGTATACATAACATGTCTCTACCCATTCCTTTAAAAAAGGCAACAAACCGGCGCACCCGCTGATTTATTGCCTTTTCCTGCCCATGAAGTTTCCCTCCGGTAGATTTTCTCCACCAAAAATCAACTTACATGAAATTATTTACAAAATGCTTTTACTTTTTCATAAATGCTGTCTGCATCCAAACCATATTTCTTAACAAGCTCTACTGCCGGACCAGATTCACCAAATACATCATTAACACCGATTTTGCAAACCTTTGTCGGACATTTTTCAGCTAATGCATCGCATACAGCACTTCCCAGACCACCAATAACAGAATGTTCTTCTACCGTTACCACTTTGCCGGTTTCTTTGGCTGCTGCCACGATTAACTCCTCATCCAAAGGTTTAATTGTATGAATGTTAATCACTTTGGCATCAATGCCGTCTGCGGCCAGTTTCTCTGCTGCTTCCAGACAATTGGATACCGGAAGTCCGGTTGCAACAATCGTTACATCCTTACCTTCACGAAGTACAACACCTTTGCCAAGTTCAAATTTATAATCCGGTTTATCGTTAATTACCGGCACAGCCAGACGTCCAAAACGAAGATAACATGGACCGTCATGCTCATAGGCAGCACGAACGGCTGCTTTTGCTTCTACATCATCCGATGGAACAATTACTGTCATACCGGGAATCGTACGCATCAGTGCAATATCTTCATTACACTGATGTGTCGCACCATCTTCACCTACGGAAATACCGGCATGTGTTGCGCCGATTTTCACATTCAGATGCGGATAACCAATGGAGTTACGAACCTGCTCAAATGCACGTCCTGCAGCAAACATCGCAAAAGAACTTGCAAATGGAACTTTACCTGTCGTTGCCAGTCCTGCCGCAATTCCCATCATGTTACACTCAGCGATACCACAGTCAATATGGCGTTCCGGGAAAGCCTTTTTGAAAATACCGGTCTTTGTGGCAGCCGCAAGGTCTGCATCCAGTACAACAAGGTTATCAAATTCTGCGCCAAGTTCTGCTAATGCATTACCATAACTCTCACGAGTAGCAATCTTTTTTACTTCTGACATAAAGACTCACCTGCTTTCTCTAATTCTTCCATAGCCTGTGCATACTGCTCATCATTTGGTGCAGTACCATGCCAGCTACACTGATTTTCCATGAAGGAAACGCCTTTTCCTTTAACGGTTTTTGCAATAATAGCCGTAGGCTGTCCTTTGGTCTGTTTTGCTTCATCAAAAGCTGCCTTTAAGGCATCAAAATCATGACCATCCACTCCGATTACATGGAAACCAAATGCTTTGAATTTCTCATCAATCGGATATGGTGAACATACATCATCAACTGCACCGTCAATCTGTAAGCCGTTATTATCCACGATGGCAACAAAATTATCCAGTTTTCTGTGGTTGGCAAACATTGCTGCCTCCCAAACCTGTCCTTCCTGAATTTCACCATCACCAAGAAGTGTGTAAACACGATAATCATCATTACTTAATTTAGCGGACAACGCCATTCCGACTGCTGCCGAAATTCCCTGTCCCAAAGAACCGCTCGACATATCCACACCAGGAATATGCTTTTTATCCGGATGTCCCTGTAAATAGGAACCAACGTGGCGAAGTGTCGTCAAATCCTCAACCGGGAAAAATCCACGGTTTGCCAGTGCTGCATAGTAGCCGGGAGCCGTATGTCCTTTACTAAGCACGAAACGGTCGCGGTCTGCTTTGTCCGGATTTTTAGGGTCAATATTCAATTCTTCAAAGAAAAGATAAGTAAAAATGTCTGCTGCTGACAAGGAGCCGCCCGGGTGGCCTGATTTTGCACTATGAACCCCAGTTACAATCCCCTTACGAACTTCAACAGCCATTTTCTGAAGTTCTAACTTATTCATAATCAATCTCCTTTTTATTACTCACCAAATTATTCACCAAAAACAGCAATATAATCTTTCTGGAATTTCTCAATACCGATATCAGTCAACGGATGTTTTGTCATCTGCTCAATAACACCATATGGTACCGTAGCGATATCAGCACCTGCCAATGCACAATCCGTAACATGAATTGGATTTCTTACGCTTGCTGCGATGATTTCTGTCTCGATTCCATGTACAGAAAAGATTTCAGCGATGTCACGAATCAAATCGATACCAGGCTGGGAAATATCATCCAGACGTCCTAAGAATGGAGATACATAAGCAGCTCCTGCTCTTGCTGCCAAAAGTGCCTGATTCGCACTGAAGATTAATGTAACATTACATTTAATTCCCTCCGAAGCAAGTACCTTTGTTGCTTTCAATCCTTCTACTGTCATTGGGATTTTAACTACCATGTTCTCATGAAGTTTTGCAATTTCTCTACCTTCTGCAATCATACCCTCTGCATCTACGGTTGTTGCTTTTACCTCACCACTGATTGGACCATCAACAATGGATGCGATTTCTTTCAATACATCTTCCTGACTTCTTCCGCCCTCTTTGGCAATCAGGGATGGATTCGTAGTAACACCACAAATAACCCCCATCTCATTTGCTTTTTTGATGTCCTCAATTTTCGCTGTGTCAACAAAAAATTTCATTGCGTATACCCTCCTAAAAGTAATTTTATATCATATGCCCATTATACATCTTTTGCGCATATAATCTCAACCATTTTTTATTCCTATGGACAACTTTTTTAGATTCCATAGAAATACATACCGGAAAGCGTCAGTTTCTGCACCGAATCCAGTCCGCTTCCATAGTTATACCGGCGAATCGCTTTACCGTCGGACCCCATTTCCAAATAGGTTCCTGCCGTGCCGCAAACAATCACATAATTATTTCCACACTTTTGTAACAAGCTTCCGCTTTTTGCCTCAACTGCCGTGGCCGACGCTTTTTTCTGCACCGTCTTCTTTGCCACATCCGCCTGCCACTCAACGGCAAGATACTGATTTCCTTCCTGCACTAACATCGCAGGTATTGTTTCGTTTTCCTGCGATAAAAGCATAGATTCTTTTGTATTCCAACCGGTAAATTTCTTATTATCATTTATCTTTTTCTTTGCTGTTACCTTTTTCCATGCCGCCTTTTTTCCGACAACAAAAGAAATCTTAGGTTTTGCCGCCGTAATGGCATCCAAATAAATTACCCCGGAAGGATTCTTTGCCACCACGCCAATCGAACCACTTTGCGGCACAGTTAATGAACCGGTCTGAATATCTTTCTTAAACCGGTACACAACCCGTGTTTTCCCTGTCTGGAAAGATGTTGCCAGTAAATACTCATTTTTTTTCTTCTTTCCAAGCCAGTATACTTCATTATATCCGTCGTAAGAAAAATCACGGATTTTCCCATAGCCTTTCATCTGAACGACGCCCGTCACCCTGCCAAGAGCAGATACTTTCGCCACCTTATCTTCTGAAATCTGATAAAGAATGCAATCATCCGAAGCCGTTATGCGGTGACCATGAAATGACTCTGTCGGAATCAAATCACGCAGAATTCCTTTATTATCATAAGCTGCAATCCACGGTGTCCCGGATGGAAAAACATAATACATACCGTTTGCTAACGTAGATTTGGAATAGCCATCACTTACCGTAATCTTTTGTGGTATGCCGGACGGACTGCCTGCTGTTGTGTACTGATAGTTTTTTGTCTCTCTCGTATTTCCGGTTGAATCAACTAATTCCATCACAATAAAATTCGTTTTTCCCGGAAGCAGACCTTCCACCAGAAATTCATGTTCTTTGGCTAAATTATTTTCCTGTCCGTTATTGACATAACGGATATGGTCTGAAATCGTCTCATCTTCAACCGTGATGGTATACCGTACCATACAGCGGAATGAAGTGTGAAAATAAAAATAAAAACTATTTTCCATCGTACCAAATGGATTTTTCGCTATAATCGGATTATCAAAATCCGCATCGGTGCGCTTAATCAACCGGTCTAAACGTGCTCTTGCTTCATTGGAGTTTGAAACCTGATACACGGAATTTGACTCAAAATTAAGAACATTTTTGTCTTCGCCGTCCGTTGCTAAAACCGTAGCTTTATCCGGCATGTCATACTGAAAAGCGCGATCCGTCTGATTATCACTTTGCTCTTTTGCCATACGGTTTTTAAATTCGTTTGACGGACCTCCTTCGCGTCCTTTGAGAAAAAAATACGCTCCGGCCGTCAATCCGGACAAGATAAGCAACGTCACAATAATTAATTTTCCTGCCTTTTTCATCCGTATATCTCCTTATCCAGCAATTTTTCAAACTCTTCCATCGGCATTGGTTTTGCATACAAATATCCCTGCGCCATGTCACAGCGGATGCCTCGAAGATAATCTGCCTGATTTTCTGTTTCAACCCCTTCACAGACAACGGTTTTATCCAGTTCCTGTGTCAGTTCCACCGTTTTTCTAATAATAATTTTACTCGTCTCGGAACTCTCTGTCTCATCTAAAAACGACTTGTCAATTTTAATGATGTCAACCGGTAACTCCTTCAATAAATTAAGAGAAGAATACCCCGTTCCAAAATCATCAATGGACCAGCGGATGCCAAGATTCCGAAGCTCTCCCATCATCTTCGCCAAATCTGTCAAATCATCCCTAAAAATCCGTTCCGTCAACTCTAACTCAATATAACGAGGCGGCGTATCATATTTTTTCAAAATGTCCGCCACTCGCTTCACATAATCTTTTTCCTGTAATAAGACACGCGACTGGTTAATCGAAATCGGCACACAATGTCTTTTTTCCTGAAGCCGTCTCTGAATCATGCGACACACTTCACTAAGGATAAAAAAGTCCAATTCAACAATAAAACCATTTTTTTCAAAAATCGGAATAAAATCATCCGGGTAAATCATTGAGCCGTCTTCCCGAATCCATCGTACTAACGCCTCGGCACCTACAATCTGTCCGGTTTCCAAATTATATTTTGGCTGTATAAATGCCTTAAACTCATGTTGAGCCATCGCATTTTTCATGCTCTGCTCAATTTTTCCTGCACGAATCAATTGCGTGTACACTCTCTCGTCATACACAGCAATATGAGAAGTCGTATTCGTCCGCAAGCTCTTTCTGGCAAGATTGGCATACTCCACCATCTTCTGAATCGGCGGATGTTCCTTGTCAATGCGGTAAACACCAATACCAAGCCGCGGATAGGCATCCGAATATTCGTTTCCGATTTCCACTACAAAACGATTGCATAACTCATTGAGCATATTGCGGAATGTAGAAAAATCCTGATAACAGGCAAGTGCTACAAAATGGTCTGCCACACTGCGGCAGCAAAGCAATATACATTTGCCCGATGCCATAATCATCTTCGCCGTATCCGCCAAAAGTTTATCCGCCTTCTGCATACCATACAAATTATTTACCCGTTCAAAATTACAAATATCCGTACAAATAAGCGCATAGTTTTTTGCTTTTGAAATATCTTCTAACTGTCTGGCAGCCCGCTCTTTAAATGCTCCTAATTGAAGCACACCTGTTACCGGATCCTGTATATTCTCTCCGCCTTCTTCTGAAAATTGTTTCTGCCTCTCTTTTAGTACCTGTGTGTCATCCCACAAAGCAGTCTTTCTAATCGCGGATGTATGTATTGATACAATGGAAAACTTTCCATCCTCTTTGCAAATCATCATGGAAAAACGCAAATTCGTATAATAAACATTATCCTGCACCGGCAGACGCAGTTCCAATTCTCCGGTCACCTGATAACAATTTCCGGAAACCTGACTGACATCTGCCGATATCACTTTCATAACACATTGCTTTGGTACTTTTTTTATTTCTCTCTCCAGAAGGTTTTCAAACTCCTGACGGTTGTGTGCCACAAAATTAGATTGCGAGCCAAGCCACGTTACATCCTCACCAACATACGCCAGCATGTCTGACATATTATGTCTGACATAATAAGAATAAAAATGACATAAAGCAATCTGCTTTACCTTTTCTGCATTGAGCCGTTTAATCTCTTGTTCACGACTTTCCTGTGTGGTCACAACCTCACCTCCTCTTCTTCTTTTTCTAATTACGGACGGTCCCACTTATCACAAAGTGCCTGAATCTGGTCTGTGAACTTCGCCGTATCCTTATTACTCAATCCCTCATTCTTACGAATTACCGAAATCAGACGCTGTCCTGCCGTCAATAGACGCTGGAACATATCGCCGGAACGTTTCTTCGCTGCCGCTTTCTTCTTCACAGCAACCGGAAGTGCTTCTTTTACAAACTCGCCCTGTATCAAGTCAAAAACTGTACCACTGTACGGTGCCACAGCGTTATAACCGGAATCGGTAAGTGTTCTCGCAAATTCATCGCATACCTTATCCTCTCCATGAACGACAAATACACGTTTTGGCGGTTTATCCGTAAAACTGTTAATCCATTTTAATAATCCATTTTTATCTGCATGCCCGCTGATGCCGGCAATTTTCGTAATCTCTGCTTTGACCTCAATCACTTCACCAAACAGTTTTACTTCTTTTGCCCCCTCAAGCAGTGCACGTCCTAATGTACCTCTGGTCTGATAACCAACAAACACAATCGTACTCTCCGGACGCCATAAGTTATGTTTTAAATGATGGCGGATTCGACCTGCCTCACACATACCGGATGCCGACAAAATAACTTTTGGCTGCTGGTCAAAATTAATTGCCTTACTGTCATCGCTTGTTATAGACAATTTCAAGCCCGGAAATCCAATTGGGTTAATTCCCTTTTCTACAAGTGCTTTTGCTTCTTCATCAAAACACTGCTGAACATTTTTACCGAAAATATTCGTTGCTTCCACAGCGAGCGGACTATCCACATACACTTCAAAATCCGGATGCGTCTTCACTAACTGCTGCTCCTTAATCTGACGTAAGAAATATAACATCTCCTGTGTTCTGCCGACTGCAAAGGATGGCACTACCACATTACCGCCACGGCGGAAAGTGTTTTCAATAATTGCTGCCAGCTCTCCAACATAATCCGGTGCTTCTTCCCCATGCAGTCTGTCACCGTATGTAGATTCCATAACAACATAATCTGCCGCTTTTGTATAAATCGGGTCTCTGAGAATCGGCTTATGTGTGTTTCCAAGATCTCCGGAAAAGACAACCGTTCGTTCTTCTTCGCCCTCTTTTGCAAATACTTCAATGGAAGAAGAACCAAGCAAATGTCCCACATCGGTAAATCGAATGGTAACCTCATCGCAAATCGTAACTTTTTTATCATACTCACACGGAACCAGCAGTCGAATTGCACCTAAGGCATCTTCCATCGTATACAAAGGTTCATAAATTTCACCGCCGGAACGTCTTGCTTTCCGGTTCCGCCACTCTGCCTCAAACTGCTGGATATGAGCACTGTCACGAAGCATAATCTGGCTCAAATCCACTGTCGCTTTTGTTGCGTATACCTGACCGCGGAATCCTCTGGCAAACAACATGGGAAGAAGACCCGTGTGGTCTATGTGTGCGTGTGTCAGCAAAATAAAATCAATCTCTGATGGATTTACCGGAATCTCCTGATTTTCAAACAAATCCTGCCCCTGCTCCATACCAATATCCACGCAGAATTTTTTATCTCCAACTTCCATGTAATGACAGCTTCCCGTAACTTCATGGTCAGCCCCAATAAATACTAATTTCATAATATCACCCCGTCCTTTCCGACCATCTTAATAATGTATTTATTATAAATCATTTTGCCCTTTCCGTCAACAATCCATGAACGAATCGTTAATGCTTTACGAACCCTTATTTATGCGTTAAAATACTGCTTATGGAGGTAGAAAAATGAACGAATTACAGAAACAATTATTTACCCTGCAGGACCCTTCTTATTTAGATTTTCACAGTAAACTGATTCCAACGATTGAAAAAAACAGAATCATCGGCATCCGCACCCCTGCACTGCGCTCGTTTGCCAAAGATTTTAAAGGTACTAAAGAGGCAGAAAGCTTTCTAAAAGAACTGCCCCACCATTATTATGAAGAAAACAATCTTCATATGATGTTAATTTCAGCGGAAAAAGATTATGAAACCTGTGTGTGGGAAATCAACCGTTTTCTTCCCTATATCAACAACTGGGCAACGTGTGATTTACCGGCACCCGGCGTATTCAAAAAACATAAATCGGAACTGTATGGGGAAGTTCTAAAATGGATTTCTTCAAATGACACATACACCATTCGATACGGCATCGGAATTTTGCTGCGACTATATCTGGACGCCGATTTCTCAGAGAAGCATTTGGCACTTGTTGCGAAAATCCGCTCGGAAGAATATTACGTCAATATGATGATTGCGTGGTATTTTGCCACTGCTCTTGCCAAGCAGTGGGATGCTGCCATTCCTTATTTGGAAAAGAAAAAGCTTTCTGACTGGGTTCACAAAAAAACGATTCAGAAGGCTGTAGAAAGCTACCGCATTACAAAGGAGCAGAAAGAATATTTACGAACCATGAAAAAAATGGTATACTAGTTACATCTTTAATTGTGATAAAAAATACCGGATGGAGGTTACGATTCATGAAAGAAAAAAGAATTGTTGTTGCTCTCGGACGAAATGCCTTTGGTGAGACATTTCCGGAGCAGAAAAAAAACGTAAAAAAGGCAGCTCAGGCAATTGCCGATTTAGTAGAGCAGAAATATCAGATTGTAATTACCCACAGTAACGGGCCTCAGGTCGGCATGATTCAGACCGCTATGACTGAATTTGCCCGTTTGGATAACGATAAAAATTATACCGTTGCGCCAATGTCTCTCTGCGGTGCTATGAGCGAGGGTTATATCGGATACGATTTGCAGAACGCCATTCGTACCGAATTGTTAGACCGCGGTATTTTCAAACCGGTTTCTACGATTATTACACAGGTTCGTGTGGATCCGTTTGACAAAGCATTTAACCACCCGACCAAAGTAATTGGACGTGTTATGACGCGTGAGGAAGCTGATGCCGAAGAAGAAAAGGGAAATCATGTCGTACCGGAAGGAGACGGTTTCCGCCGTATCATCGCTTCTCCAAAACCGGTTGATATTTATGAAATTGATGCAATCGAAGCACTTTTAGATGCCGGACAGATTGTCATTGCAGCCGGCGGCGGTGGAATCCCGGTTATGGAGCAGGGAACCACATTAAAAGGCGCCAGTGCCGTCATTGAAAAAGACTATACTGCCGCAAAACTTGCTGATATGGTAGATGCTTCCCATCTTATGATTCTGACTTCCAAAGAACAGATGGAAACTGCTGACGGCCAGGCAATTGGTAAAATCAGCGTAAGCGATGCTATTTCCTTAATTGATGAAAATCACTTTGATGCCATCACTACCCTGCCAAAAGTTGATGCCAGCGTATCTTTCGTTTCCTCCGGTGAGGGACGAACCGCTATTATTACAAAGCTTGAGAACGCTTATCAGGGGATTAAGGAGAGAATCGGGACGATTATTAAGTAGTTTGAATGAAACAACATTAAGTTTTTTAGTTGCCATAAAACAACAGAAACATTTGCGTTTCGTGGGCACTTTCGTTTGTTGAGCTGCGTAGCAGCAGGGGTACTGAAACTACCAGTACCGCCTGCTGACGCGCTCAAACCCACTCACCGCAAATGTTTCTGTTGTTTTATTTGTATCTAAAAATTTTATTCTCTGTTTCACTCAAATTACTTAACCCGCACCACCACCAGCTCCCCACAACTTAATAATCTCAATATTTCGATTGATAAGGACACTAAAACTTTGTGCGATTGCGTAACATGAAATGTTTGTTAGTTTTCTATTTAAGATTCCAGTAATTCAACAAAAGAACTTTGTGACTCGTGGGTTTTGAGTACGTCGGTATGAGGCACTGGTAGTTTCAGTGCCCATACCACTACGCACTCAATGAGCGGAAGCGCCCACGAGACGCAAAGTTCTTTTGTTAAATTACGGAAACTAAAATACTAACAAACATTTCATCTACTTCATATAAAAGTGCTGGTAATCTTTACAGTCTTCCCAGTCACCGCCCCACAAAAAGCCATTTCTCTTAAAGATTTTATATGCCATATCTTTTTTGTGAATCATTTTATCTTTATGCTCTCCCTTACACAAGGTTATATCACGTTCGAGATACTCGGTTGCATTTTTCGGGAAATAGCCATCCTCTCTGACATAGGGATTCATCAGCGGATTGATATCAATTGCCATACCAAGAGCGTGTTTTGACAGTTCGTCGCGCCCCTCAACCGTGCGGTAATTGAATGCCGATGTGTTATTTTCCTCCATGGACGCTTCATCGTCTCCATCAAAATCATCCACAAGGCGCACCCGCTCAATCGGATATTCCCATTTGTAAAGCTGGTAAAATGCCCGCATGACAGGATATGCAATTTTCTGATTTACCACCAGTTCACCTTCCTGAATCTGTCCCTTGAAATCATAATGGATAATTCGCACATAACGAAGCTCATCCAGCGAAATATCGGGATTTTCACGGTACGAAACTCCTATCATTTTTTCCTTTACATATTCCGGCAAAACGGCACTGTTAAAGCCCTCTTTGTAGACTTTGTAAGTTCCCACATATTTACGGGTCTGCACTAATTGATACAGATAAAATACCGCAAACAATAAAACAACAGCCTCGTAAACATGGCGAACCGAGCCAATTCCGACAAAAGTCAAAAGGAAAATAAAAATTCTTGCAAATACGGTAACCCACCAGCCAAACTGCATTCTCCGGTTGGTACTTACATTTGCCATGTCATCCGAAACATTTACCGTCACGTAAATCATGATATATTCCATCCAGATTTCAAATACAAATGCTAAGAAATATAAACTGAGGGCAGATAAAATCAAGGCTCCACCATTCACATAAAACGGAATGATGCGAAGGGCAACGGAACACCCTCCTGCCAGAATGGCTAACAGTGCACCAAACCAGAATTTTTTGTTATGCTTCACGAACATAAATGCACCAATCAGCACAAGTAAACAACCAATAACGTCAGGCAGTATGTCCACCTGTAAATTATGTCCTAAAATATTCTGCGTTACATACTGCTGTATTCTTGGGTGGATATCAATTCCATGATAAAGCCCTGTCGGCTGTATAAAATCCGGATATGAAATACCGCTGCCCACCATAAAATCAACGCCGGTAAACAACAATCCAATTGCGATTAATACGATTGCCATAGTTACGCCTCCTAACAATTCATTTACCAATTAATTCTGCTTTCTCACTATTTTGTATTCATCATCCGTCTGATAATATGGACAGGATTGATACGATGAACCTAAAAATCTTGCCATTTCATCTTCGTCCAAATTGACATCACACTCTGCATAGCCATCATCGTCATAAACGTAAAAGGCACAAAACTCACAATTCGTAACCATAACAATCTCTCCTTCTTCTCCATATGTTAACTAAAAAAAGCAAGGTACCAACGAAAATCAATTCAAAAATCTGCCACACGCCACCAAACGCTGCATTCAAAAAGTAATACGGCAGACAAAAATATGACAATACATGCGCCCACGGAATCAGCACCGACAAATTCAAAAATACCGGTGTAAACAATACGCTGATACACAAGTAAAACAACGCAAAGAGCCAAATGACACCTTCTTTTACCCGAATTGCAGATAGTAAATTACAAAACAGTACCACTATTATATCATAAATCAGTAGAGAAGCAATTTCTTTTATTGTTAAAAACGAAACTCCGCATAAAATCTCGGACAAAATTCCTGATATTGTCATCAGAACCACCGGCACCGCAATCGAAAAAAGCGACATCTCTCTGCGCCATTTTCCAGTAACTGCAAAAGGAATCTGTCTCCCACAATCTTTTCGATAAAGAGCAAGCCCACAGAATCCGGCAAGCAAAATCAAAAAAGCCACACCACCATGTAACGGTGCCAAAAGATAGTCTCCCATCTGTTTTTTTGCAAAGTTCTGCTTGTTTATTTCCATCGTAAATGTTTGCTGCTTTTCCAAATTATCCTTATATTTTTGCGAAATCTCCCCTTTTTGAATCTCATGTGATTCAAAAAGCCCGGATTGTGCGATGTAATCCTCCAGCATCTGTCTACCGTACACACGGAATACACTACTTATCACCGCCTCTCTCGCAATCAAATAAAATGCATTTCCTCCACAGCGGTATTGCGTAATGCATTTTTCATACCGTCCATTTTCATATTGCTTTTTAAGTGTATCCGGAAACACATAACCACACGTCAAATCTCCCTTTCGGATTTTTTGAATCATGTCCTTTTCGGAAGATATTTCACAAAACGTAATCATACCGGTTTTACTAAGAAGTTCCTCCTGAATTTCCCGAACAAACACATTGTCTTTGTCTGCCACAATTCCCACTTTAACTTTTGTAGACTTTTGATGTACCGCATAGGAATATAAATAAGTAAAAAAAGGCAGGGCAATCAGCAGAAACAAAAAGAATTTCTGGCACAAAAAGCGTTTGGTATATTTTTTCATCCATATTCTCATGCGATGCCACCCCTCTTTCTCTTCATGCGCCACAAGGCAAGACAAAAGAAGCAGACTCCATACATAAGTACATAAATAAGCGATGATGAAAAAATCTGTCCTTTCATTTCTGCATGCAGCAAATCAACAAAAACTCCTCCCGGCAGTATTTTCCCAATGCTTACAAGAATTTTGGGCAGCATGTAGTCCGGAAATGCACCGCCAAGCAGCACAAACTGCACCACAGCAAATACAAAGAGAAACAGTATCTGTCCGGCATTTGCCCTGCCGCACGGAACGACACAGGCAAACAGACAAGCCGCGCAAAAACTACCAAAGACAATCCCGCACATATTAAGCATTGTCACCTTTACCCCTAAAAGGGCTGCAAATCCGTAAAATCCGGCAGTCATACAGATAAACAAAACACCGCCATTTAACAAAACATCAAAAAAAAGCGTATCCACCGGGTTTATTTTCTTTCCTTTCAATAAGCCAAGCAATAACGCTGTCGGACGCTCCCGCAGAGAAATCAAAATCGCCCCCATAAGAGTCAAAAGTGTCACCATAATTCCAAGAAAAATACGCGTAGTATCATTCATTCCGGAAGCTGATTTTATTGTTTTCTCGTGAAACAAAGTTTCCTGCCGCAGCACAAAACGAATATAATTGCGGTTCATATCCATCGCCACAGTCTTCATACTTCCCTGTCTGCCATACTTTGCGTATAACTGATATGCTGCATAGTCACCGGCTTTTGCTGTCAACACAAAAGAAACTGCCGAATCCATCAGTTCCTCCATCAATGCACTTTCAATTGTGGGTGTTTTAGCCGTTGTTATATGGACGGAGGTTTTTTCGTTCCGATATATTTTCTCCAATAAATTTTCCGGCAGCGTAACATAAGCCGCCACCTTTCCTTCATCCAACTGCTCTTTTGCCTCTGTCTCACTCAGCTCCCGGAACACACATAAGGCTTTCGTGTCTGCCATATTGCTGACATACTCAAGTAACCCTCGCTCCATAAACCCTTTTTCCGGCACAACAACTCCAATATGTATTTTACTGTTTTCCGAAATTGCAGACAAACAAACAAAAAATACAGTCAAAAGAACCGCCATAGACAAGAAAATGACAGGGAGGACCATAACGGTCCTCTTTGCCATTTTCTTAAGATAACATATTTTGTATGAATTACAAAGTGTCATTTTCATCCTCATAACTGTCTGTATAACTGTCATCATCGCTACCATCATAACTGTCGGTAGTTAAAGAAGTATCCGCATCACTCAATCCTAATGGATTTGATGAAGATGGACTGAACAAGGAACTGATATCACTAATTCCCCATTTACCTAAAATGTTCTGTAAATTAGTCATCACATCACTCTGATACTGAGTCAAAGTTGACTGTAGGGTGTCGGCTGTCACAACCTGTTCTTCACCGGCAGGCATTTTTACTTCACCGTCAAGAGCAGCAAATGAGTATTCCATTCCAAAGGTATTCGTGCCTGTTTCGCTCTGGTCAACCGATACATCTTTAAAATCAAGGGTAATACTCTTACCTTTTTCTAAGTTTTTCACACTTCCGCTGCATGACATTTTCACCTCATCGGAATTATACGATTTTACGGAAGCAGACATTGTAAGTGCATTATTATTCTTCGTGTCAAGGGATTCTTTTACTTCTGTTGAAGCAATTTCCGTACCCATGCTCGAAACAACCATTTTAATTGTATCTTCGCATACATCACCTTTTTTACCCTGAAGGTTATACGTAACTGTTCCAATAGAAGAACCATTCTGTGCCAAGGACAACTCAACATTTGCTGTATTCTGGGCATCGTTATCTACAAATGCACCACGAATATCTAATTTAACTCCGGCAACCGTCACAGAGGTTTTAAATCCTGTCAAGTTACCGTCCGTGCCCTCTACCGTCACAATAATATCCTGTGTGTAAGATGTAATCTGTGGAACAATCATACCAACGCCACTGGCAATCGTTCCTTTGGACATACCAAGTTTTTCTTCAATCTTACCGAGTGTCTCTGACTGGCTGCTTACATAATCACGGAATTTATTTACAAACTCATCCAGTGAAACTTTTGTAATCTTAATCTGATAACCATTATCTGCCTTTTCACATTCTGTGCTGTCATACAAGGCATCTCCCTGCTCTTCTAAGAAATCAGAAAATGTTTCCTGCAAATCCGGAAGCACTGCTAAAACAGCTGAAATACTATTCAGGGCTTCCTGACTCTCATTATCGGATGCTGTAATGCTGAATGTTTTGTTTGGAATCAGCTCCGGCAGAGAAAATGCTGCTTTCTTTTCCTCTAATGAGCCATAGGCTTCTGCTGATAACTGGCTTCCGTCTTTGGAAAGGGCAATCTTTGCGGATGCTTTTTTGTTATTTACATCCAGTGATAAACCGGCACCCATTTCCATACCGGACAAATCAACGGAAGAATCTGATGACTGGATATCTTTTATTTTGTAGTTGATATCCATTCCTTTTTCTAACATAGCCTTTGACAATTCATCAAGTCCAAGCTGCTTGCTCACTGCTGACTGTGTCATCTTTTCCGGCGCCTGTTTCAAAAGGTCAAATGCCTTCTCCTTTGTCGAACCAAATAGTGTACCGGTAGCTGCCAGCACAATTCCGGTTGTCACGACTCCGACAACAACAACGATTGCAATAATTAACGCAATCAGTTTCCCCTTACTCTTCTTCTTTTCCATTTTTTCCTCCATTTCCCTACATAGGTAGGCTCCTTTTTTGAATTGTTTCTATGATAATCAGCCTTGAATCCATTCCGTGAGTTCAAAACCGTTTATCTCTTTATCCAATGTGACAGTACAACCATCACGGATTCCATATAAAGAATCGCAAAACGTGATTTCAGACATCTCATGAGATGTTATTATAACACTTTTTCCTTTCCTTGTAAAATCCTTTATCAATCGAAGGATTTCGTTCTTCGCCATTAAATCCAATGCTGCTCCCGGCTCATCCATTACTAAAACATCCGGGTCACCAGCCAGTGCACAACAGATACTGAGTCTTTTTTTCATGCCTCCGGATAACTTTTTAACCGGTTTTTTATAGATTTTATGCATACCAAAATAAAATAACCACCCATCTTCCAAATCTTTCTGCAAACTTGCTTTATCATTTGCATACCATAATTCCAAATTGTCTTTTACTGTTAAATCTTCAAATAACGGATTTTCCTGTGGCACATAGCCGACATGCTCCGAAAGAAATGTTCCATCCACCGCTTTTCCATTCCACAAAATAGTCCCTGCATCCGGCTTCAGTGCACCAACTATAATTTTTAAAAGCGTCGATTTTCCGGCTCCATTGGCACCCACAAAGCATACACTCTCTCCGTCTTTTACAGTAATTGAAACATCTCGTAAAACTTCATTTTTTCGATAAGATTTTTGTAATTTTTCCAGTTCAAGCACGGCTTCTTTCCTCCCATTTTTTTCTGCCTTTTGTGGCAATCCAATAAGCAAAAAAACCAAGAATCAGACCAAAGAGCATCCCCGCCAGTACATCTGTTGGATAATGCACATAAAAATACAATCTTGTACAGCCCATAATAAAAGCGAACAAAAGAGCTGCCACACCCATTTTTCGATGATTCATAAAGATTGCCATTGCCGCTGCAAAGGAGGAAAGGGCATGTCCGGATGGAAATGAATAATCTTTTGGATTTTGAATCAGCAGATTAACCAACGAATTCCGCCAGCACGGTCTCGGTCTTGCCACCAATGGTTTTAAAGTCACATTTCCAACAAGAAGGGAAAATAACAACGCAAGTAAAACCGATATGCCAACCCATCGCGTCTTTTTATAAGCAATGAGACAAAGTCCCAAAGCAATCCAGATTAAACCGCCCTCTCCAAGGAATGTGATTGCCTTGAACAAAACAGTTAAAAACTCATTCTGTATTGACTGAAACCAATTAAGAATTACGCTGTCAAACCAAGCTACCAAAATGCTCTCCTTTACTTTCTTTTCTTCTTCACAATAATTTTACACGATTTTTTCATCGTGCCATAAGTCGCATAAATGCGGACTGTTCCTTTTTTCTTTGCCTTTACAATCCCCTTTTTCGATACACTGGCAATCTTTTTATTGGATGATTTCCACTTAATTTTACCATGTAGGTTTGCCGGCCAGAACGATGCCTTCAACCGATATTTTTTACCGGTGCGAAGGGTTTTCTTTTTCTTATTCAGCGTTATTTTACCGATTGCTTTATAATATTTTTTCAGTTCTTTCGCTGCCCCCGAACGAATCAAGTCCTTGTAAGCAAAAAATACATACCCTTCTGTATTACCACTTCGAATCAGGCGAATCTGTGAGGCAATGTTGCCGGATGATTTCTTCCAGCCCGGATCTTCTTTTAATGAATAGCCGGTCTTATAAAGGGCAAGCCCTACATACATTGGTACGTCACGTTTGTTAATTTCACGCCACTTTGCCAGACGCTCATTAAACAATGCTGTTTTTTTACCGCTCATAATATAGTTATTCGACCAATAAATCTGCGGAATTATATAATCCACATAACCGCTTTGAGAAAGCCACATCCTGACATCCGCCCCGATTTTTTCACAATATGTAATATCACCGGCAGGGCTGATACCAAACTTCAACGATTTCTTTTTCTGCTTTACCGTCTGATAAACTTTCCGAACCATCACATTTACATTTTGACGCCGTGTTGCAGCCGGCACCTTCTTGTATTTTTTTATATTGGTCGGATAAAAATAATCATCAAAGTGAATGCCATCCACTGCATACCGGTTAATAATTTCCTTTACCTGGTTGACAATTCGTGCTGTTGTCGTTTCACTTGCCGGGTCAAGAATTTTCGTCGACGAAACCCGGTACGGATTCATCCATGCATGAATTTTTAATTTGTGTGAATGCGCAAGAGAAACCAATATTTTCAAAGGATCATACTCCGGTGCTTTTCCATCCGAAGATATGTACTTACTAAATCCTGCCACAGAAGACGGATAGATTGCATCATCATAAGCCCTTACATGAAAATAAACGGTATTGCATCCGTTCGCCCGAATTGTTGCAAATATTTTATTGGCATTGGCACGAAACTGCGCCTCTGTTTTATCTTTCAAACCAAGTTCCTCGAACTCAAAGCAGGACACCCAGACACCTTTAGTCTGCAAAGAACCCGCCTGCGCTTTGTTTCCGTTTCCCAAACTTAAACAAAGTGCCATAAACAAAATAAGCAAAAAACTATAATGTTTCACGTTATTTTATCTCCTTTCCATTCTCTTTTTGCGCCTGTCTTTTGTAGTAAACAGGGGCAATTCCATAATATTTCTTGAATAATTTACTAAAATAATACACATCTTCATATCCCACAGCCAGCGATACATTGCGCACACTTCCGCAATTTTCTTTTTCTAATATTTCCTTTGCCTTTTCCAGCCGGATTTTTATCAAATACCGAATCGGCGACTCTCCCGTCTCTTCTTTGAAAATCTTTGAAATATATACCGGACTCAAATACATATTCGCCGCAATCTGGTCAAGTGAAATATGAGAAGCATAGTTCTCATTCATGTACGCAATAATTCGTTTTACCACGTAGCCCTTACTGCGGGATTCAAAAACAAATCCATGATTTTCCTGCTTTTCTTCACCATGTATCTGCCTGAGAATCAATACTAACATCTGCACCATATAGGCTTTTATCATGAAATACTGCCCATTCTGCTGGATTTTGGTTTCGGAAATCATTGTCTGCACCAACTGGTTTAAGTCCTGCTTCAACTCTGCCTTGCACCGCAGCACCGGTGCTCCATCCGGCAAAATTAACGACTGTGGCGGCATATCCTGGAAATGAAAATTACTTAATCCGATATACACTTCAATGGGCGGTTTTTCCCCTTTTCGCAGTTCAAAACGATGCACAAGCCCCGGATTTCCCACTAACAAATCCCCCGGCTGCAATAAATATTCTTTTCCTTCTATGTAGTATCTTGCCTTCCCCGACAAAATATAAGTCAGTTCCAAATAGTCATGGCTATGGTCCTCCCCACTGACCTCCGGCACCTTTTTCCCAATATATAAAAGATGGGGATTAAAATCTCCATACGACAGATGGTCAAACTGCATCTTAAATCTCCTTCTCTCCTAGAGTGCTTTTATGCAAAATATTTTACTATGTTTGCCTGGAAAAGTAAAGGGGAAGGAGGTGGTGTTAATTTTTTTGGTTCCATAAATAAGTAGAAAGGCTTTGCGTCTCGTGGGCACTCCCGTTCATTGAGTACGTAGCGGTATGGGCACTGAAACTACCAGTGCCACATACCGACGTACTCAAAACCCACGAGTCACAAAGTCTTTCTACTGATTTACTGGAATCCTAAAAGATTAGCAACTGTCCTCATCCCACCACACCTGACAAAAGTGTTCGATATTGACCAGTAAATGACCACTTTTTTATAAAATGACCAGTAAATGGTCACTTTTTGACCACTTTTTCACCGCAAATACTATATCGAACACTTGCTCCTTTTCCGTTTTTTACGATATAGCCCTTCTCTACCATCTCATCAATCACCTTTCTAGCGGAAGTTCTTGACTTATATCCACACACTTCTGCCGCCTTTCCTGTACTTATGCTGCCACGTTCAAAAATATAGTGCAGAATGGCTTCTTCTTTTTCACTCAACAATGACATTTTTTGTTCTAACGTTTGTTCTTCCACGCGCAAATCTGCTGCCCCCGGAATATATACAACCTGTCCAACTTCTAACTTTAAAGTGACACGGTCTGCGCGAACCGAAAAATCAAATTCAGGTTTTTTCCAGTTCTGCTCTTTCCATGCAGTCATAATCTTATCAACTCCACTGCCGGCACGCTCACCAACATTGACAAACCCAAACATCTTCAAAATATTCGGGTTTCTAGGATCGCTATTTCCTCCCGCATAAAATTCCTCTTTTGTGATTCGTATGGTTCCCGGATTTGAAATCGTTATCTCTTTTCCCTTCTTAACGACAACCACACCTCGTCTTTCGTAATAATTGGAATGTGCCAAAGCATTTGCCACAGCCTCTCCTAATGCCGCATGCACATCTACACGATCCACCCGGTATCCATCCTTGCGGTTTACAAAAGGTACTGCAATATCATCATCGATCCGATTAATTACTTTATAGTAAAAATCATAAAGATTACCGCTCCAATCTCCTTCATCAGAATGTGTCCGAAACAACCATCTAACAGATTTATCCTCACTTTCTTCGCGATAGTCTAAAAAATAATTTGGAAATACTTCTGTTATCCGATAAGCATCTCCAAAAAACAACAAGCCTGCGATAGTTGGAGACAGTTCCCCTTTATTATTTTTGGCAACGGCCCGCAGTTTCATTAAAAATTCATCGTTTTCAAGTAAATTCCACGGATGTCCTTGATGCAATTGTTCAAATACAATCCGATATCCCTTGATAGTATCTGTATTCAACGCATCCAACGCCATATTATCTAATACTTCGGTATCTGTTCCACCATCTGTATTTGCAAAAGAGGAATATGTCTCCCATATACTTACCGGAAGACCATTTGCAGCAAGTTTACACTCATACTCATGGTTTTCCTTCAGTTCCAACTGATTTAATATCTCCTGTTTCACAATGTCCGCCTCCAATCAACTACTATCCCCTTATATCTTTACCAACAAATCCGCTCATAAAACCAACTTAGTAATTCAAATAATAAATTTACAATATGATAATTATACTACCACATAACAAAATGTGAATCAACGACAAAAGCCCATCCGCAAGAGACAAACATTATCCTCTCTCAAGACGAATGGGCTTTTTCTATTTCCTTACTTTTTCCTTACTCTTCCGCTTTCAAATAATTTACATGCAGAAGTTCGTGGCTTCTTCCTTTCAAGACTCCATTTTCGTAGAGCTGGCTCACGACCGGATTTTCGCCGGAGCGTTTAATAATCGCAGATTTGTCTGCTTTATACATTCCGGTAGAGCGTTCCTGTTTGACGGACTGATAGCCAAATGGCTGACCGGCACCGCCGATACATCCATATGGACACGCCATAACCTCAACAAAATCAAAATGTTCTTCACCGGAACGAATCTTTTCAATCAGGTTATCCGCATTTCCAAGACCGTTTACAACGCCGATTCGCAGTGTTTTTTCGCCGATTTCAACCTCTGCCACTTTGACGCCTTCGAGGCCACGGATACCAGTATACTCTAACTGGCGCATCGTCTCATTGTCCTGTGCTGCCACATGACGGAGTGCTGCTTCTGTTACACCACCGGTTACGCCGAAAATAACGCCTGCTCCGGAGTAAATGCTAAACGGCATATCCGGCGCACTCGGCTCGATTTCATCAAACTGGATTCCCAACTCTTTAATCATAAGAATCAGTTCTTTGGTTGTGATTACATAATCCACATCCGGCACATCATTTCGCTTAAATTCGTCTCTGGCCGCCTCATATTTCTTTGCCACACATGGCATAACCGCAACCGATACTGTCTCTAGACCGGATTCTTTATCTGCCGGTTTATAGTATTCTTTAATTACCGCACCAAACATTTCCATTGGCGACTTGCATGTAGAAACGTAAGGAAGCATGTCACGGTGTTTTGTCTCCACAAAGCGGACCCAGCCCGGACAGCAGGAAGTAAATAATGGATATTTATTTCCGTTTGGATATGTATTTTCGCCATTTTCCAATTTGCGTACAAGCTCTGCTGCCTCTTCCACAATTGTTAAATCAGCTGCTACACTTGTGTCGAACACAGTATCAAATCCACACATACGAAGTGCGGTATAAATTTTACCAATTGAGTTTTTGCCTGGTTTTAAGCCAAACTCTTCGCCAATCGCAACACGAACCGCTGGTGCAACCTGTGCAACAACACGCTTATTCGGAGCATACAAAGCCTGCCAAACTTGTTTTAAATCTTTCTTTATGGTAATTGCCGCCGTCGGACAAACGGCTGCACACTGTCCGCAGTTGACACAATCTGTCTCAGCAATTTTTCGGTTAAATGCCGGTGTGACAACCATATTGGCACCACGGTTTGCAAAATCAATTGCTCCCACATGCTGCACTTCGTTACACATACGCACACAGTCACCACATAAAATACATTTGCTTGGGTCGCGCACAATTGAAAGCGAAGAATCGTCAATCATCCGCTCCGGATGCGTATTCGGAAATCTCACATCCGTCAGACGGAAGCGGGCAGCTAACATCTGCAAACGGCAGTTTCCATTTTTCTCACATACGGTACAATCTCTGCAATGAGATGCCAGTAAAAGTTCCAGAATCATCTTACGGTAATCATGCAGACGACCGGTATTTGTTTTAATTACCATTTTATTTTTCGGCGGCGTCGAACAGGAAGCAATAATACCTCCTCTCTCATCTTCTACCACACACATACGGCAGGCACCATAAATGGACATATCCGAATAATAACAAAAAGTCGGTACATGAATCCCCACTTTATGAATGACCTGCAAAATATTTTTTTCATCCGTAAACTCGGCACGAATGCCGTCAATTATCATATATTTTTTCTCAGCCATTGTTACACCTCCTTCACTGCACCAAAGTTACATCCATCTTTACATGCACCGCATTTAATACATTTTGTCGTGTCAATCACATGCGGCTCTTTTACGTTTCCGGAAATTGCACCTACCGGACACATTCTTGCACATTTGGTACAGCCCTTACAAAGTTCAGGGTCAATCTGAAGGCTTGTCAATGCTTTACACTGGCCTGCCGGACATTTTTTATCCACTACATGAGCAATGTATTCGTCACGGAAATACTTAAGCGTTGATACAACCGGTGAAGCGGCTGTTTTACCGAGACCACAAAGTGCCGTTGCCGAAACGGTCTCCGCCAATGTTTCCAACAACTCTATATGCTCCATCGTTCCGCGCCCCTCGGTGATATCCGTAAGCAGTTCAAGCATACGCTTTGTTCCCTCACGGCACGGCACACATTTACCACAAGATTCATTCTGGGTAAAATTCATAAAGAAACGTGCCACTTCAACCATGCAACTCTTATCATTCATAACAACAAGGCCGCCGGAACCAATCATGGCACCTACTTTTTTCAGCGAATCAAAATCCAGTTTCATATCCAAATGATCTTCTGTCGCACTGATACACAGACATCCGCCGGATGGTCCGCCAATCTGAACCGCTTTAAAAGCACCACCTTTGACACCGCCGCCAATATCAAAAATAACTTCACGCAGCGTCGTTCCCATTGGCACCTCAATCAACCCAGTATTCTGTACATTGCCGGTAAGGGCAAATGCTTTCGTGCCATGGTTGTTTGCCGGACCATAGCCCTGATACCATTTCGCACCATTTAACAGAATCGGCGGTACATTACAAAATGTTTCAACATTATTTAAAACTGTTGGCTTGTCAAACAAACCATGCTCTACCGTTCTTGGTGGTTTCACGCGCGGCATACCGCGGTTTCCTTCAATTGATGTTGTCAGCGCACTTCCCTCACCACAGACAAATGCACCGGCTCCCTGGCTGATATGTAAATCAAAATCAAAACCGGAACCCAAAATATCTTTTCCTAACAGTCCGCGGTCCATTGCCTTATCAATAGCTGTCTGAAGTCTCTCAACGGCAAGCGGATACTCTGCACGCACATAAATGTAGCCGTGATGCGCACCCGTCGCAATCGCAGCAATCAGCATACCTTCAATCACACGATGCGGCTCACCTTCCATCATGGAACGATCCATAAAGGCCCCCGGGTCACCCTCGTCACCGTTACAAACAATATATTTTTCTTCTTCCTTCTGGTCTAACACCTGCTGCCATTTTCTTCCTGCAGGGAATCCACCGCCTCCGCGTCCACGCAGGCAGGACTCCGTAATCTCATCGACAATGCCCTGAGGCGTCATATCAAATAAAGCTTTTGCCACGGCACTATAGCCGCCAAGAGCCAAATACTCAGCAATACTTTCCGCATTAATATGTCCGCAGTACTCAAGCGCAATACGAGTCTGCTGCTTGTAAAACGGAATATCCTCCTGTTTCACATATGGATTTCCCTCCTGGTCTTTGTACACCAAACGGTCAATAACTTCGTCTCCAATAATGGATTTTTCGATAATTTCTTCGCAATCATCAAGACTCACTTTTATGTACAGCCATCCCATCGGCTCGATACGAAGAAGCGGTCCCATCTCACAAAAACCGTGACAGCCGCTCTTTTTTAATCCAATGCTGTCTCCATGCGGATCTTTTTCCAGAACAAGAGCACATTTCAATCCTTTGCCCTCAATGATATCTTTCATTTTTGCGTAAATCTCTAATGAGCCTCCGGCTACGCAGCCGGTTCCGGCACAAATCAGGATTTGTTTTCTCTGACTGTTTAAAGAAGCACGATATTCCTCTTGCTTCGCAATCAGTTCCTCACGATTCTTAATTTTCATTCGCTGCCTCCTCCTTTAACTGCTTAATAAGTTCCCGCGCCTTTTCAGGTGTCATGGATGGATGCACATGGTCATTTACCGTACATACCGGTGCCAGACCACAGGCTCCCAGACAAGATACCGTTTCAACAGTAAAAAGCATATCATCAGAAGTTGGCTTTTCTTGTGTAACCCCAAGCGTTTTACGAAACTCTTCCAAAATCGGCACTGATTTTCGTACGTGGCATGCTGTACCGTCACATATTTTAATGACAAATTTACCCTTTGGTTCCAAAGAAAAGTTCTCATAAAATGTCGCTACCCCATAAATCTTCGCCTCACTCATCTTCAACTCTTTGGCAATATAACATAATGCCTCTTCCGGAAGATAGTGATACTCTTTCTGAACGTCCTGCATAATCGCAATCACAAGATTGCTTTTATACTCATGTTTTTTCAGAATTTCGTCCAGTTTTTGTTGCTGCTGTTCGTTCACATTCCTTCTCCTTTCGGCTAAAAAAAAATTGTTGGTATTCTCATTTCCCAATAATTATACCTACTGATAAATTTTATCATTCTTTAACAAAATAGTAAAGTTTTTTATCATAAAATAAAATCGATGCGATACAGAGAACTCATACAAAAATTCTATATCGCACCGATCCTACTTTTATTTCTACGCAAGCACTTTTTGTTTTCTGATTGTCATCAACCCTTTACAGAGCCAAGGGCAACACCACGAATAATAAATTTTGACAGACACAAGTATACAACAATCAACGGAATAATTGCGAAACCAAGTATCATATAAATCTCGCCCAAATCCGTCAGATAAGCTTCTGCCTGCAAACTTGCCACAACCAATGGAAGTGTAGCATTTTCACTACTGTTATCCATCAATAACTGTGGCAGGAAATAGTTATTCCAAGAAGCAACAAATTGAAAAATCATCTGCACCGCCAATGCCGGTTTCAAAATCGGCATAACGACAAAGTTAAAGATGTAAAATTCATGTCCACCGTCAATTCGACCGGCTTCCACAATTTCAAGTGGCAGTGAACTCTCCATATACTGTTTGATAAAGAAGAATACTGCCGGAGATGCCAAGGTAGGGAAAATCAAAGGAATAAATGAATCTTTAATTCCCCATGCATCCATCATTTCCACAAAACCGAGTGCAGAAACCTGTGTCGGCACCATAAGGATAACCATGATGAACACAAATGCTGCCTTTTTTAAGCGGAAATTGTAAGCATATAATCCGTAAGCAGTAAGTGTCGCAATATACACACTGGTAACACATGAAATCACTGCTACAATTAATGAGTTAAACATCGAATGCAGAACCGCTACTTTTGTCTCGTTAATTGCATTCGTAAAGTTTCTGACAAAATCACCGCCCGGAAGCAGGCTAAATGTCGTTTTTAATGTCGATGTATCTTTTGTTGTATTTACCAAGAGCATAACAAACGGAAAGATACAGATAATACATACCAATATCAAAACAATATAGGCAACCGTTCGACGAAAGACAAGCATACGGTGACCGCGGATTTCGTCCGCTGACAAATTTGCATATTTTGCCATTTACTGCACCCCCTTTGCCTGTTTTCTGGCTTTTCGTTCTGCTTTTTTACGAGCCTTTATTTCCTTATCCTCATCACTTTGCATGATACGGAACATAAAGATTCCAATCAGACCGGCAGCCAAGAACAATACAACGGATTCAGCACCGGCAACACCCATGTCACCCTGTGATGAGTTGATTCTCGTACTGATATCCATAACAACAGTCGAAGCCACGCCATTTGTACCACCACGGTTTACAATCAGGTTCGGAATATCGAACAACTGCAAACCACCAATCATGGAAGTAATCATAACGTACAACATAATTGGTTTCAGCATCGGCATGGTAATCCGTCGAAACTGCTGTTTCGCACTCGCACCATCAATTGCAGACGCTTCATAAAGAGCTGGGTCAATTCCCATAATACCTGCCATCAGAAGGATGGTCGTATTACCCGTCCACATCAGGAAGTTGATAAAGGCAATGATTAAACGAATGCCCCACTCATTTTCCAAAAAGTGAATGGACGTTCCTAATATATGATTGATTGGTCCGGTTACTGCAAATAGTTTACCAAACAATACTGCTATGGATGAGGCCATCAGCATATTCGGTAAATACAAAATAACCTTAACCGCACCAGTACCTTTCAATTTTAATCGAATGTCAGTAAACCAAGATGCAAAAAGCAATGATACAATAATCTGCGGAATAAATCCAAGCAGCCACAATAACATCGTATTACCAAAATATTTTACAATATCATATTTGGTAAAAAGGTCGATATAATTTTCAAACCCGGCAAACTCAAATACACTATTTAGGAAAATATCCGTTTTGTCATGAAAAAAGCTTCGATAAAATGTTGCAATCAACGGATATAACTGAAATATACCATAGCAAATGAAAAACGGAAGGATAAAAATCAGGCCCCATTTGCCATACTTTAATTTGTGCGGACGTTTATACGCCGTCACATCTTTCTTTCCAGCCATAAAATCCCCCTTACCTTTTGATAAAAATGGCGGGACAGGGGCACCCCGTCCCGCCAGAAAACTAATTCGTTTCTAAGCTGTTACCCATTATTTTTTCAAATCCGGATAACTCTTGATTACCTCGTTCTTGAAGTTGTCAATTGCTTTCTCTTTGCTTACTTTACCCTGATAGTAATCTTTCATCTTAGCCATCAAGCTTTCGATGTACATCTGGTCATAAGGAGATACGTTGCTGCAATTGATGTTGTCAGCTGCTGAACTTAAAGCTTTTACAAGAGACTGTCCACCAAGGAAGTCAGATGTTACATTTTCCTCTTCCAGCTTTTTGTTTGCTGCCTTGTTGTTTACGAAGTCTGAAGTGTCTTTGCTGATGTTGAACATGATGTCTTTGTCACAGCAGAGTTTCTTCATGATGTCTGCAACCAATTTTGCATTATCTGTTCCAGCTGCTCCACAGATGAAGGAACCGCCCCAGTTGAATGACTGTGGTCCGGTTACTACAGCCCAGTCACCGTAACTTCCGCCCGGTGTAAAGGTACCGTCATCATTTTTCTTAGCACCGGATCCTTCTGCCATGGAGAAGTTAATGCCCCATGCAGGCATGAAGTAACCAAATACTTTACTATCTTTGCCCATGTCAGCAGTCCACTCTTCAGCCCAAAGGCTTGTTCCGTTGTTGTAACCTTTGTCAGTATACTCTTTTGTTGTGTCAATCCATTTTTCGATGGATGGGTCAATCTGGATAACACCTTCATCATTTACACATTTCTGGCTTACGTTGTTTGAGTATACACGAAGTGCATCATCATAACCGGAAAGCATCTTGTATCCTTTGCCCTTCAAAGTCTCAGCTGCTGCTGCGAACTTATCCCAGTCAGATACCTGCTCCTGAATCTTTTCGATATCATCTGTTCCAAATACTTCTTTTGCGATAGAACGACGATAAACAAATCCACCAGGACATCCCTGCCATGAAACAGCACGAAGAGTACCATCACTCTTTGTAGCAGCCTGTTTTGTGTAATCATACATCTGGCTCAAATCATCATCGGTAAGTCCAAGTGATTTAATATCAAGAGCCATGTCTGTATTCGTGTACTTGTTTACATAATCCATCTCGCAGAGGAACATATCAATTTTGTCATCTGCACTTGCGCTGTCCTGTTTTTTCAAAGCAGCATCCAGTTTCTTCTGATAAACACCACCTTCGTTTGTGTTTGTCACGAATTTAACTTTTACATCACCGATACTCTGTGTATCTTTGTTGTAATCCGGATAATACTTTTCAAAACGCTCTTTGAACTCTGTGTTCCAAACATAAATGTTAAGAACTTTTCCGCCACCATCAGCTACGGTTTCCACTTTTGCTGAATCGTTGCTCTTTGATGAATTACTTGCATCCTTGTTGCTGTCACTTCCGCCACATCCGGTAATTGAACCAACTACCATAGCCATAGACAATGCCAGCGCTAACCATTTTTTCCTCATAAATCAATACCCTCCTAAAATAATAATTTTTTTAATTCTTCCACAAATTTCTTCATGAAAGTTGTGAACAGTTTCGTGTCATTCCTTTAAGGAATAACTTTTATTATTTCATCGAAAGAACTGAACATCCTCGTATTAATTCTCCTTGTACATCAAGTCTTTCAACAAGTGCCAGTTCCGGCTGTTCAATCAGCTCTACCAACTTTGCTGCTGCGACTTCCCCGATTTGTTCTGTATTCTGCCGGTAAGTCGTTATCTTCGGCTCAATCACGCGGGCAATTCTTTGTCCGTCATAACCGGCTACTGAGATATCATTAGGAATCGAAAGTCCTTTGCTTCGAATCACATTAATACCTCCGATACAGGAAAAATCATCCGGATAAATAATACAAGTAGGTCCATCTTCCAATGATAATAATTCTTGAGTAATTTTTGCCGATACATCCGGCGCATGGTAAATACCTTCCCGGATATACCTGTCTTCGGTTTCTATCCCATACTTTTTCATCGTCCGCAAAAAACTTCCGATACGGCTTCTTGTAACAAAAGAATCCGCGCCGTGGATATAAGCAATTTTCTTATGTCCACATTGTATAATGTAAGAAACCAATTGTTCCATTCCTCTAATGTTGTCCGACATAACACATGCCTTGTCATTAAATATATAATCGATTGTCACAACCGGTATACCACTTTGAAGCAATTCTTTTACTTCTTCCGCTTCAAAATCCACACAAGCAACAATCACACCATCGACTCCGCGATATTTGCTATGTTCACTATAGGACAATTCACTCTTTCCCACATGCCTTCCCAAAAAAGTTATATCATATCCCTTTTCTTCCACTCCCTGTCGGAAGCTGTCAAGCACCGGAGAAAAATAGGAATGGGTCAAACCACTTCGCGCTTCATCCGCAAATAACACTCCAATGTTATAAGTACGGTTTGTCTTCAGTGCACGAGCGGATGAGTTTGGTACATAGCCCATCTTCTTAGCCACCTCAAGCACCCGTTCTTTTGTCGAAGTACTTATATCAGTGCGTCCATTCAATGCTTTGCTTACTGTCGCAATCGATACACCGCATGTCTCTGAGATGTCTTTCATTGATACCATGAGCATTCCTCGTTTTCCGTAATCGTTTTCGTAAGTCTACTGTACCACACTTTTCACAAAGAGTCAATACTAATTTAATTTTTTTTGTTAGAATTGCACAAATATCTTGCTTGCATTTCCCTTCGACTTCCTATATAATGAAATTATCACGAAATCGTTTTCGTAACGCCCCAGATTACCAAAGTCAACGATTTTTCGTGCTTGCACGGAAAAGACGTTGACCTTGGTAACCGCCTAATATGAGGAAGAAGCGATTTGTGCAACAAATCTGCGGATTCCGAATATTTTCGGATTGCGAAAGCGGCTTTGCCGCGGAGCAATCCGCCTGGGGCGTTCGCCCCTAGCTTGCAAAGTCAACGATTTTTCGTGCTTGCACGAAAGAAACGTTGACCTTGATAACCGCAAAATATGAGGAAGAAGCGATTTGTGCAACAAAGCTGCGGAGCACTCCGTCTGGGGACATTATGCTAATACAATTATAAGGATGCTTTGCAAAGCATCGGAATGGAGGTTCTATGAAATTCGGAAAATTTGATGACGCCAATCGTGAATATGTGATTACAACCCCCAAAACACCACTGCCTTGGATTAACTATTTAGGCAGCACGGATTTCTTTTCTTTGATTTCCAACACCGGTGGCGGGTACAGTTTCTATAAAGATGCAAAGTTGTTGCGCTTGACACGTTACCGCTACAACAACATTCCAAACGATGAGGGTGGCCGTTACTTCTATATAAAAGACGGTGATACCGTATGGAATCCCGGTTGGATGCCGGTCAAAACAGATTTGGATTCCTATGAATGCCGCCACGGCATGGGTTACACCCGCTTTATATCTGAGAAAGATGGAATCAATGCAAATCTTTTGACTTTTGTTCCGGTTCACGACAATTGTGAAATCAATGAAATCACAATTACCAACACAACAGATTGCGAGCGCACCATAACTTTATTTTCCTATATTGAGTTCTGTCTCTGGAATGCAATGGATGATATGACAAACTTCCAGCGGAACTTAAATACCGGAGAAGTAGAGATTATCGGCTCCCGCATTTACCACAAAACAGAATACCGCGAGCGCCGCAACCATTATGCGGTCTTTGCCGTAAATCATGATATTGACGGATTTGATACAAGCCGCGACGCCTTTCTTGGTGCATACCGCAGTGCTGCAGACCCTCTTGCCATCGAACAGGGAAATGCTACCAATTCGATCGCAAGCGGCTGGTATCCGATTGGTTCACACCAGATTAATCTGACATTGAAACCGGGTGAATGTGAGACACTTGTATTCGTTCTCGGCTACTGCGAAAATGACCCGGATGATAAATTTGAAGCACCAAATGTAATTAACAAAAAACCGGCAGACGAACTGCTTAACAAATACCAAACGAAAGAGCAGGTAAGCGATGCCTTCCACGAATTGAATGAGCATTGGAACCGTCTCCTCTCCCACTATACGGTGAAGTCAGGGGATGAAAAATTAAACCGCATGGTAAATATCTGGAACCAGTATCAGTGCATGGTTACCTTTAATATGTCGCGTTCCGCTTCTTATTATGAGTCCGGAATCGGACGAGGTATGGGATTCCGTGATTCCTGTCAGGATTTGCTTGGCTTTGTCCACCTGATTCCGGACCGCGCCAGAGAGCGAATCATCGATATCGCATCCACACAGTTTGCTGACGGCAGTGCTTACCACCAGTATCAGCCATTAACAAAAAAAGGAAACAGTGATATCGGTAGCGGATTCAACGATGATCCATTGTGGCTGATTGCCGGAACTTCCGCTTACATCCGTGAAACCGGTGATTTCTCCATTTTGGACGAAACCGTTCCTTATGATAATGATTTTAGCGTGGCAACAAGTTTGTTTGAACATCTGACACGCTCCTTTAACTACACAGTCAACCACAAAGGACCGCACAATCTCCCATTGATTGGACGCGCCGACTGGAACGACTGCCTGAACTTGAACTGCTTCTCCAAAGAACCGGGCGAATCCTTCCAGACCTTTGGCCCAAGCGAAGGACCGGTTGCTGAATCGGTATTTATTGCCGGTATGTTTGTCAAATACGGTAAAGAATACGCTGACCTCTGCGACGCAACTAATAAACCGGAAGAAGCCAAAAGAGCCAGAGAAGAAGTTGAAAAAATGGTCGCAGCCATTGAAGAAAGCGGTTGGGACGGCGAATGGTTCTTACGTGCTTACGACGCAGACGGCAACAAAGTTGGTTCCAAAGAATGTGAAGAGGGACAGATTTATATTGAACCTCAGGGCTTCTGTGTATTAGCAGGTGTCGGCGTAGAAAACGGTCTTGCTAAAAAAGCATTGGATTCCGTAAAAGAAAAACTGGATACCAAATATGGTATTGTGCTTTTGCAGCCACCATATACAAGATACTATGTAAACCTTGGTGAGATTTCTTCTTATCCGCCGGGATACAAAGAAAATGCCGGTATCTTCTGTCACAATAACCCTTGGATTTCCGCTGCTGAAACACAGATTGGACGCGGTGACAGAGCTTTTGAAATTTACCGCAAAACCTGCCCGGCTTATTTAGAAGAAATCAGTGAAATCCATCGCACCGAACCGTATGTCTATTCCCAGATGATTGCCGGAAAAGATGCTAAGACATTTGGTGAGGCGAAAAACAGCTGGCTCACAGGAACTGCCGCCTGGACCTTCTTAAATGTATCCCAATTCATTTTAGGTGTTGAGCCAACATTAAAAGGATTGAGCGTGAATCCATGTATTCCGAAAAACTTTGGTGACTTTACAATTACCCGTACATTCCGCGGTGTTGAATACAACATTGAAGTAAAGAATCCGGATAATGTTGAAAAGGGTGTAAAGGAATTAATTGTTGACGGACAAAGTCTTGGACAGACAACCGTAATTCCGTATGACGCATCCAAAAAACAAGTTTCTGTAACCGTACAAATGGGTTAATAAAAAAGAAAAGACCTGCCGTGCAGTAAACCACACGGCAGGTCTTTTTTATTCTTTTAGCTCCACTGAGCATCAAACAAATTCTTATAAAATCCATTTGCAGCTAACAGTTCTTCATGATTTCCCTGCTCCACGATTTTTCCATCCCGCATCACAAGAATCACATCTGCTTCCTGAATGGTTGACAAACGATGCGCCACCAGAAAACTCGTTCTACCCTGCATCATCGTAGCAAACGCTTTCTGAATCCTCATCTCGGTGCGCGTATCAATGGATGAAGTTGCCTCATCCAAAATCAGCATTGGCGGCAGACAAAGCATTACTCTTGTAATACATAACAACTGTTTTTGTCCCGCCGACAAACTTCCGCCATCTTCACCAATCACGGTATCGTAACCGTTTGGAAGTCTCTTAATAAAACTGTGTGCATGACTTGCCTTTGCCGCTGCTAACACTTCATCGTCCGTCGCATTCTCACGCCCCATCACGATATTTTCCCGGATGGTTCCCTGCTTTAACCACGTTTCCTGAAGCACCATACCATAATTAGCACGAAGGCTCTCTCTCGTCACTTTCCGGATATCTTTTCCACTTACTTTAATTGCACCGGAATTTACATCATAAAACCGCATCAAGAGATTAATTAACGTCGTTTTACCACAGCCGGTAGGACCAACAATTGCTACACGCTGTCCGGGCTTTACCTGTAAATTAAAATGCTCAATCAATTTCTGATTCGGCTCATAAGAAAAATACACATCTTCAATTTCCACTTTTCCATCTGCTTTGCCAAGCTTTATGGCATCTTCTAAATCCGGAATCTCCGGTGTTTCTTCAATCAACTCAAGCACTCGTCCGGCACAGGCAATCGCATTTTGAAGTTCTGTCACGACACCTGAAATTTCGTTAAACGGTTTTGTATACTGGTTTGCGTAACTTAAGAAACAGGAAAGCTGCCCAACCGAAATACCGCCCTGAATCGCGAAAAAAGCACCAAACACACCAACTGCCGCATACACAAGCGCATTGACAAAACGAGTGGACGGATTGGTAATGGATGAGAAAAAGGTTCCCTGAAGCGAATACTTAGAAAGACGGTCATTAATTTCATCAAAACGGTCTCCTACTTCATTCTCCTGTCCAAATGCCTGAACTACTTTCTGGTTGCCTATCATTTCTTCAATCAGCGCCGTCTGCTCCCCTCTGGTCTCTGACTGCATACGAAACATCTGATATGTTCTTTTCGCAATAAACGCTGCCACAAACAGAGATACCGGTGTCAAAACCACAACGACTAATGCAATCGGAACACTGACACTAAGCATAAAGCCAAGCGTTCCTAAAATCGTAATTACACCGGTAAACAACTGGGTAAATCCCATCAACAATCCGTCGGCAAACTGGTCGGCATCCGCAATAACACGGCTCACAATTCCACCATAAGAATGACTGTCAATGTAACTAAGCGGAAGTATCTGAATTTTCTCAAAAGCATCCGTACGGATATCACGCACAACACTGTAAGTGATTTTGTTATTGGCAACATTCATCACCCACTGTGCCGCCATCGTAAGCAAAATAGCAATTCCGATTTTCACACAAATGTGATAAACACCGGCAAAATCAACTTGTCCTTTTCCTACAATCAAATCCACTGCTTGTCCGGTAAGAATCGGCACGTAAAGGGTAAGCACAACCGTAATCAGCGCCAGTACAAGAGAAACAATCAGGAAAAACCGGTAGCGGCGGATATAATGCAGCACCTTTTTTATCGTTTCCTTCTGCGTCATGACTATCTTGCCCCCTTTCCGTATTGGGATTCATAAATTTCCCGGTAGACCTCACAGGAATCAATCAGCGTATCATGCGTTCCCATTCCTACAATCACGCCATCATCAAGCACAACAATCTTATCCGCATTCCGCACCGAAGCCGCACGCTGGGAAACAATAAAAAGTGTCATATCTTTTAATTCTTCGCGAATTGCCTTTCTAAGAGCGGCATCCGTTGCATAATCAAGTGCCGAGGCACTATCATCCATAATCAATATTTCCGGTCTTCTCACCAATGCTCTGGCAATTGTCAGACGCTGTTTCTGTCCGCCGGAGAAATTTCGCCCTCCCTGCTCCACAACCGAATCCAGTCCATCCGGTTTTCCAAGAACAACTTCTTTTGCCTGAGCAATTTCAAGCGCCTTCCACATTTCCTCTTCCGTTGCATCTTTTTTGCCCCATTGCAGGTTGGAGCGGATGGTTCCTTCAAACAAAACGGCTTTCTGAAGCACAACACCAATCCGTTTTCTCAACAAGGCAAGTGACTGCTTATGAACCTCTACGCCATCAACGAGTAATTTACCGGATGTAATATCATAAAATCTCGGAATCAAATGAACTAACGATGTTTTTCCGGAACCGGTACCACCGATAACGCCAACGGTCTCTCCCTTTTTCACGGAAAAATGAATATCGGTAAGGGATTCCGTATGGGTTCCCGGATAGACAAGACCGACATGTTCAAATGAAACAGCAATGTCGCCATCCCCCGGCTTTGTCTCCTCATTCGGCGTAGAAAGTCCCGGTTCTCTCTCAAAGACTTCCTGCACACGGTCACCACAGGCAATCGCTTTATTTACCATAACAATCATGTTTGCCAGTTTGATTAATTCTACCAAAATCTGTGCCGTATAATTAACTAACGCAACTACCTGTCCCTGAGACAAATAACCGGCATCTACTTTCAGCGCACCAATCCAGATTAACGCAATTACTCCGACATTGATAATCAGATAGGTAATCGGGTTTGTAAGTGCGGAAACTCTTCCCACTACCATCTGGAACTTATTTAATGCCTGATTTTCTTCCGCAAATTTTTCCTTCTCCTGTTCCTGCTTATTAAAAGCACGCTGCACACGGACACCGGACAAATTCTCACGGGTTCTTCCTAACAGTTTATCAAGTGCCTCCTGCACACGGCGGTACATCGGAATACTGACAAACATCACACCGAAAATAACGATTGATAATAATGGAATGACAACTACAAAAACAAGCGCAGCCTTGACATCAATTGTAAACGCCATAACCATCGCACCGAGCACTACAAACGGCGAACGCAGAAACAAACGAAGTGCCATATTAACAGCTGCCTGTAACTGGTTCGTATCACTTGTCAAACGGGTAATCAATGTAGAACTTCCTACCTGGTCAACATCTCCAAACGATAAGGACTGAATATGACGGAACAACGCCTGTCTCAGTCCGGCGGCAAATCCCACAGCTGCTTTCGCCGCAAAATACTGCGCCACAAGAGCAGCGGTCAAACCAACCGCTGCCAAAAGAACCAATATACCTCCCATCCATCCAATAAAACCATAATCTCTGCTTCCGATTCCATGGTCAATAATTGCTGCCATAACAAGCGGCACAAATAATTCTAACGTCGCCTCAAACAATTTAAACAACGGGGCGAAAATACATTCTTTTTTGTATGAACTTAAAAACTTAAATAACTGCTTCACACTTTCCTCCTAGTGGTAAATTTTCGTCTCCCTGCATTGCTAACTGTGCTTTTACAAGTCGATAATAAATACCTCTCTTTGCAATCAATTCTTCATGAGACCCCACTTCCGCAACACGATGTCCGTCAATTACAACAAGTCTGTCTGCATGTTTTAACGTCGAAAGACGATGCGCAATCGCAAAGGTAGTACGCCCCTTGGTCAAACGCTCCAATGCTTGTTGTATCATAAATTCACTCTCCGTGTCAAGACTTGCCGTTGCTTCATCTAAAATTAACAGTCTAGGTTCATTCAAAATTGCTCTCGCAATCGCAATCCGCTGTCTCTCTCCACCGGACAAACTGTGTCCTTTTTCTCCCACATATGTATTATACCCATCCGGCGTCTGTGATATAAATTCATGTGCATTTGCCGTTTTTGCCGCCATTATCACTTCTTCTAATGAGGCATCCGGTCTGGCAAAACGGATATTTTCAAGAATTGTCCCAGAGAATAAAAATGTCTCCTGTAACACCACACCAATTTGTGAATGAAAATAATCCGACTGGATTTCCTTTATATTATGCCCATCGACCAACAATTTACCATCATCCACCTCATAAAGACGCATAATCAGATTGATAATCGTAGACTTTCCGGTTCCGGATGCGCCTACAATACCAATCATTTCCCCTTTCTTTATCGTAAGATTCAAATCTTCCAAAACCGGCTGATACGATTTGTAACCAAACGAGGCATGCTCAAACCGGATTTCTCCTTCCACATCAAGGCGAATCGGCTTTTGCACATCCTCAATAAAAGGTTCCTGTGTCAAAACATCATTGATTCTTTCCATACTGCTAATCAGATTCATCAGTTCCCTCGGCATATTTGTCATCCAATTTAGATACATATATAAAAGCTGTGTATATGTTACAAACTGTAGCAGTTCACCGGTCGTCATCCTGCCGCCTAATACATCCAATCCACCAAAATAAATCACAAGGAACACACCAGCTCCCATCAAAAGGCTTACCATCGGCATAAACACAGCCCAAAACACTTCATTTTTTGTCTGTACACGACAGAACTCATCCGTAAGCATATTGAATTTATCTCGCTCATTTTCTTCTTTTCCATAGGATTTCACCACGCGCATACCGGATATCACATCCTGCAAACTGCTGTTTACCTCATCGCTCTTCTTAAACTGCAAATGAAACCGTCTGTGAATATTCTTTCGGAACGCATACGTCACAAATACTGCCGCCGGAATGAAAACAAACGCAAGCAGTGCAAGTTTTACATTGAGTAACACCATAAAAATAATGTCACAGGCAAAAATAAAACAGACCGTAAACATATTACAGAAAGTTCGCTCCATAAATTCACGAATCTTTCCCGTATCAAAAACAATTCGGTTCATCAATTCGCCCGGCCTTCTGTCATTGATAAAATTCAGCGATAAAATCTGAATGTGGGAAAACATCCGCTGCCGCAAATCTTTTGAAATAGTTGCGCCTAAAACCGTACAGTAATACGTTTTTAAAATGTTAATCACAACAATTCCGACACTTAACAAAAACATGATGCCAAGGCAGATAAAAGCGGTTGAAATTCCACCCTCTCTGCGTTTCAAAACATCGTCCACCAAATGCTTTTGTATTTCCGGATTCAAGAGTGTCACAACGGCAGCCAGAATCATTAACACAATGATCCCCGCAAACTTTCTCTTATACGGTGCCGCCATTTTCAAAAAGCCTTTCCAGAATCCGCCCTCTTTGGAGCAGTGCGGACAATATTTCGTACCCGGTATCGCATGGTGGCATTTCGGACATATTTTCTCGTATTCCGTACTGACTACCTCTTCCTCTCTGCCGGATGCCAGAATATGGATTCCTCTGGCAATGTAAGCATAACGCGATAAATGTCTCGCCGAATAATGAACAATGTGCTTTGGAACACCGTCAAAATTGATTACTAAAAGTCCGCCACCGATTTTTGCCTCTGCTTTTACATCGATACATTTGGAAACATCGTATTCCTGTTTGATACTGCCCTTTTCCACAACAAAAAGTCTGCGGTTTGTGACAATAAAATAGGAGTCTTCCAAAAAATTTCCGGCATCATCAATATCGACCGGAACCGCATAGTAAATGCGTTCGTTGTCCGTAAGCGAAATAACCTGCTCTGCCTCTTTTGGCAGTTCATATCTTAAAATCATACTGCTACCTCAAACTTTCTATCCTACAAGAACAAATCCAGTTTTCTTTGTTCCTTCTGCGAAAGAGCAAATACATCCCGTATCTCAAACCGGTTTTCATCCAAATCAGTGATGAGAAGACGGCAGTCACTTAACCGCACCACCGCATTACTTCCCATGTTAATCGTAAAGCGACACTCCCCACGGTCGGTCATAACATGAAAATAGGCATAACCATACTCATCCTTGATATCCAGAATCTTCTGAATTATCGGGGTAAAATAATGAAGATTTAACTGCTCCAAAAGCATTTTTCTCGTTTTCTTATCTACCTCTTTGATATTTTTTATTACCCCAATTTCATGGGAGCGTTCTTCTACCGTCCGAATCGAAAGAAAAGAATCCGGCTCAGTAAATGGAAACAGACGAATCACCTGAATCCTGTCCCACTTCTTTTCCTCGTAAGAAAGAGATAAAAAGCCGCCCTCTGTTCTCTCAAAAACAGCATTGTCCTGATTCAGATAGTGAATTGCCGTCATTTCCTCGACTTCATTTTCCATATTTGTGATGACTTGATTTTCACTCATAACGATTCCCCTTTCAAAGCCAGTGATTTCGTCTGTAACTCCATCAGCTTATAATAAATTCCCTGTTTCTTTTCCAATTCCTTATGCGTACCCTCTTCGACGATTTTTCCACCATCAATTACAACTAAATGGTTTGCGTCCCGCAGTGTGGAAAGGCGGTGTGCAATGGACAATGTCGTCCTTCCCTTCACCAGATAATTAAGTGAATTTTGGATTGCTTTCTCGGTTTCCGTATCCACACTTGCCGTCGCTTCATCTAAAATCAAAATTTTCGGATTTGCTAAAATTGCTCTGGCAATCGAAATCCTCTGTTTTTCACCGCCCGACAAGTCTTTACCCGATGCTCCAATCACGGTATCATAACCATCCGGCATATTGGCGATAAATTCATGCGCACTTGCTAAAATTGCAGCCTGCACTACGTCTTCTCTCGTCGCCTCCGGATTCGCATAAGCGATGTTATCAGCCACCGTTCCCATAAAAATATAAGTGTCCTGTGATACCATCGCCACATTTTTCCGTAAATCATGAAAAGCTAATTCCTTTACCGGAATACCATCCAGATAAATTTCTCCCTCATCCACATCATAAAGACGCGAAATCAAATTTACAAGCGTCGTTTTTCCGGCACCGGAACGCCCCACAATACCAAGCATTTCACCGGGATTTACATGAAGGCTGATATCTTTCAAAACCGGATGATTTGTCTCGTAGCCAAAACTCACATGAGAAAGTGTAATTTCTCCCTTTGGATTTTTAATCTGCTTCGGATTTTCCACCTCTTCAATCTCTGGAATGGCATCCATAATTTCAAACATGCGCTGGGCAGCATTGATACTGTCCGACCACATCTGAAATACACGGGAGAAGAAATTCATCGGTCCGTTTAACTGCCCCACATAGCCAACAAACGTAATCAAAACACCAAGTTCCACGGTATGCGTATTCAGAAGCAGAATCACACCGACAATCCAAACCCAGATATTTGAAATCTCCTGCACTAAATTATATAAAATCGTAAATTTATTATTGTATTTTACAATGCGTATTTCCGCCTCTTTCAGACGCTCATTTGGCGCTTTGAAACGCTCTTTTTCCTGCTTTTGCTGTCCGAAAGCTTTTACCACACGAGAACCGGTCAAATTGTCATTGACACGGTTATTTACCGCACGCTCTGCCCGGTGGCGTCTGCCAAACAAACTCCACAATTTCGGCTTTAATTTCACGCTCATAAAAACTAACAGTGGCAGCAGAATACAGGCTACCAGTGCCATCTGCCAATTCAAACGGAACATAACCGTAAACGTAGCAAGAATGGTAAAGCCATGCACAAATATGTACGGAAATCCATCTAAGAAAAAGTCGGTCACACGGTTTGCATCACTTAACACACGTGTCATAAGTCCACCGGTCTGCTTGCTTGTAAAAAATCCAAGTGACAATCTTCCCATATTGGAAAATACATCCTGCTTCATGTCACGCACAGTCGCTGCAACCACCTGTGCCATCAAGGTTCCCTGTACAAGCTGGACGCCCTGCTGTACAAGTTTTGACAATACCATTACAAGCACAAGCATCAAAAGAGCAAAACCATACCGCCCGATTTCACTTTGTGAAACTTTTCCCGGCAGAATCTCATCATACAATACCGTACCGCTTAAATAAGGCCATACAAGATTCAATCCGGCCGCCAGAAAATAGCAGGCAAAAATAATAATAACCTTAAAACGGTACTGAAGAAAATATTTCATCGTTCTTCCAAAAATCGAACGTTTATTCATGCACTTCGGACAGATTTTTCTTTTTGGATCCGGGTACATCGTTCCACACTTTGGACAATACTGTGCTTTCTGCTCCTGAATATCCGCAGACGCTTCCACTTCTTCTGCTTCCTCTGGATATTTTTTTATCTTATTATAACTTTTACGAAACAAATTCATCTGTTCAAAATACAGATTTGTCAGCGCCGCTAATAAAAGTGGTTTGCCCTTATAATCAATTGTGACTAGATTTGTCGCGAGCTGCTTTTCCACTCTCATATGCGAAGTATCCGCCAAATCAAACCATTCCAGCATATATTCTTTTTCATCCTCTGCATACTGCATATCTGCCGTCTTCGTTCCACGGAAATAGCGAACCGTCATCTGTTCATGGCGGCTCTTGGCAACGCCGATTTTCGTACTTGTCAAGAACAAATATCCACTGATATATTCCGAATCAAAAGATAAATCAAACGGACAAACATCTAAAATATCATCGGATTTTATTTGATATGCCAAAAGCGTATTTAATACCTGCTTTGGCAGTTGATTTTTCTTCATGATAATTCCCCCTGCTTTCATTAACTACTCTTTTGGCTATTGTAAAGCAAGGAAACAATTCTTGCAATAGATTATTCTAAACAAACCATGTATCTTTTGCAAAATAAAACCGTGCCTGCCGGCTTACGAAACACCGACAGACACGGTCTGACTTTTTTATCGAATTTCCTGCCTATGAATGATATCACAAATCACACCGGCAAGCTCCGGTTTTAATTCTTCTAACGTCACCGGCTGTTGCTGCAAAATTACACTATGACAAGTTGAATTAACAAACTCCACAATCATATACAGCATCAAATCCGGATTACGAAACATCCTTCCTGACTGATCCAAAAGCAAATAATATCTTTGATAAAAACTGTCACCATCTTCATTATTCTCCAGCAAAAGTGCCTTCTGAAAAACTCCCCAGCTTAAATTTTTTGAAATAAATTTCAATAAATTTTTGTTCTGGTTCAATTGATTAATAACAGAATTAATCAAAAAGATTACATGGTCTTCCAATGAATCCAGCTGCACCCGGTTCATCTCCTCTAATGCACGGCAAAATACCTGTCTTGCCTTATCTGCAATCAATTTGTCGCGGATATCAAATTTATCTTTGAAATAAAGATAAAATGTTCCTTTTGCCATATTTGCCTTTTTAGCTATATCGGAAATGGATGTGTCATTTATTCCCTTCTGCGTAAATAGAGCAAATGCTGCCATCAGCAGAGAATCTCTCTTTTGCTTTTTCTTATCATCCAATTTTCCCATACAAAATCACCTAGTCCTCTTTTTCAATGGCTGCTGTCTCAATGACAAATTTCACTTCACCATTCATAGAGCCGTGAATGCCACTGAAGCTCTTATAATCTTTTCCAACTTCACAAACGGCTTTCAGACGGTCAATCAAACCTTTGACATCATCTTCATATGTGTCATTGATTTTTTCAATACCATCCTTATTAAACTCGCTCATTCCGTCGGCTAATTTCTTGCTTCCATCTTTCAGCTTACCACTCGCTGTATCTAGTTTACCAACACCTGTTGACAATTTTCCGGCAGCACTCTTTAAGGATTTGCTTCCCTTGTCTAACTTCTTCACACCGCTGCCTACCGTTTTAATGCTCTTTTTCAATGTCTTTCCGGATTTCACAAGTTTCTTTGACGCACTCTTTAACTTCTTATTGTTCTTCGCCAGTGTATCGCCGCCCTCTTTCAATGTCTTCACACTGGAAACTAATGTCGGCATACTGGTTTTTAATTTTGTAGAAGCTTCTGTCAAAGTTGAGGAGTTTGCAGATAATTTATCCAAGCTGTCCATTACTGTTGCTACGCTGCCGGATACTTTTTCAGCACCAACTTTCAAATCACCGGTTGTGGAAGTTGCCTGTTTCATTGCCTGAATTGCCTGTTTCTGTCCGGCAAGTACCTGCTCTAACGTTGCAACTGTTGTTGCATCTGCACCGGTCGCTTTCAATTTCTTTAACAGTAAATCCGTCGTCTCATACGTTTTTTCCAAACTTGCCAGATTGGTATTTAACGATGTCACACCATCACTAACCGCTTTTGCTCCGGATTTCAATGCCGTAACATTCTGTTTTGAACCAAGTTTGTCGACACTGCCGGTGTAGGTCTTCAGTCCGGTATCAAAACTCTGAATCTGAGTTGGAATATCCTTTACGGATTTGTAAAGTAAGGCACATCCATTTGTAATTTTTGCTGCACCATCTACATAACTTGCAGTTCCTTTTGCAAATGTTGTTACACCATTTGCATAATCGGTAACGCCTTTTACTAATGTCGGAGCACCTTTTGCCAGTGTGCTGATTCCATTTGCCAACTGGTTTACGCCCTCTTTCTGGAATTTCTTCACAGAAGTGTTAAGCTCGCCCATTTTGCTATCAAACAATTTCAAATTGTCATACAAATCATCAGAGCCATCAACTAATTTGTCAGAAGCATCGGTCAAATCATTCAGTTTTTCTTCCAAATCATCTAACTCATCCACATCGTCTAAATCCAAATCATTCAAAAGACTGGCACTTCCGTAGGTAAATGTATTACCAATTGTAAAATCTTTTGTATCAGCAGTTACCGTAAAATCCGAAGGGATTTTATCTGCCATATCATCACTCAAATCTAAGTTCTCAGCCATTCCCGGAACACCCATGCCGATAATCATCTGATTATCACCATCATTGACTACTCTTGCATTATCCACTTCGACATTTTCAAAATGGTCAGAAGAAAGAACCATTGCGGTCACCATAACAAATGGTGTATAAATTGTTGTTTCTTTACCATCAATTTTTTTCTTCCGGCTGGACTTATTCGTATAGGTAACATGGATTTCCACTTTTCCACTCTTGCCAAGCATATCTTTTGCTGCAATTTCTTTACCATCCAATTTGTAAGTAATCTTCATATCAACCGGAAGTTTTTCATCCGATTCACCCTGATAGTAAATATCTTTTCCGGCGCCGCTCCAGTCAACGTCCTTACCATTCTGTTTGAATGTCTCATCTCCTTTGACATTCGAGATGTTTTTCAAATCGGAAATATCATTAATGGTTCCGGTTGTTTCATTTGCACCCTTCAGCCAGTCCGATACAGTAATCTTGGATACTGAACCATCTGCTGCCGCGTTGACATAAACAGATTCCTGTTTTTTGATTTTTTTCGCTTCTACAAAGGAGCTGTTGCACACTACCATACCAAAACTAAGCACAGCACACATTGTACATTGTAAAGTTTTTTTCAATTTCTTATTCATAGTCATCGTCCCTCCAAACTAATAATCGATTTTCCGCATATCCCATGTGGTCTTGCAAATCCATTTATCAAACACTGTCAGCATCGCCGGCAGAACAAGAATAACAACGATTGTACTAATTACTGCCCCTCGGGACAACAACGTACAAATTGACTTAATCATATCAATACTTGACGACATCGTTACGCCAAATGTTGAAGCAAACAAACACATACCACTTATCATAATGGACTTAATTGAAGTTTTATGTGCAATATCGATTGCTTCCTTCTTACTCTTTCTTCGTACCACACGCTCTTTATGATAACGGCTCGTCATCAAAATTGCGTAATCTACAGTCGCACCGAGCTGAATCGTACCGATTACGATACTTGCCACAAACGGCAGCGACTCGTGTGTATAAAATGGCACTGACATATTTAAGAATATCGCAAACTCGATTACCATAACCAAAATGACCGGAATCAAAATGGACTTAAAGGTAATGAGAATTATAAGGAATATCGCAGCAACCGAAACATAGTTTACATTTACTAAGTCGATATCGGTTACATCCTGCAAATCCTTCGTCAATGGTGCCTCACCAATTACCATCGAATCTTTGCTGTATTTCTTAACAATCTTATTTATATCAGCAATCTGTGAATTTACCTCGTCTGTTGCTGCTTTATAGTCGGAGCAGACAAAGGCAATCTCATAGTTATCACTCTTTAGTTTAGATTCCAGTTTCTTCGGAATCATACTGCTTGGAATGCTGACCCCCTTAAAGGAATCAATTCCGAGTGCCCATTTAACACCTTTCACATCCTCAATTTTCTTTAACATTTCACTCTTTTCTTTGGATGCCATACCATTTTTCATCAATACGATATGGGTGCTGTTCATATTAAATTTCTCTTCGAGTTTTTTATTTGCAACGGCAGAATCCAGTGACTGTGGAAGTGCCCCCGCAATATCATAGTAAATTTCGTAATTGCTGTTTCCGTACATCGCAGGTCCCAGTAAAACTAAAAATAATACTAAGACAACCGGCCATCCCTTTACAATCTTTTTCGATAAACCATCCAGATTTGGAATTAGATTCTTATGGGTGGTTTTATCGATTGCTTTATCAAAGCATAGAATCAATGCCGGCAAAACAGTCAAACATACGATAACGCCGATGATAACACCTTTTGCCATAACAAGACCTAAGTCCATACCTAATTTAAAGGTCATGAAACAAAGTGCAGCAAATCCGGCAATCGTTGTTACCGAACTACTGGTAACGGAAGTAAATGTATTGGAAATCGCATGTGCCATTGCACGGTTTTTATCCCCGTCATACCTGACTTTATTGGCTTCATAACTTTCCAAAAGGAAAATGGAATAATCCATCGTTACACCAAGCTGTAAAATCGCTGTCAGCGCCTGAGTAATATAGGAAATTTCTCCAAATACCATATTCGTTCCCATGTTATAGACAATCGCCATACCGATACCAAGCAAAAAGATAAATGGTGTTACCAGGGAATCCATCGTCAGTAACAAAATGAGAAGCGAAAGCACCGCTGCTACAACAACATAAATCGGCATCTCTGCCATCGCCAGATTTTTAATATCGGTAACGACACCGCTCATACCACTGATAAATGCCTGTTTCTTTACAATACCACGCATTTCGGTAATCGCATCCATCGTTGAATCTGCCGATGTTGTATTGTCAAACAGGGCAATCATCATCGTTGCGTTCCCATTAAACAAGCCCTCTCTAAGTTTATCCGGGAGCATCTCTGTCGGAACTGTAATATCCATTGCGTCATCATACCAGATAACATCCTCCACATGATTCACTTTTTTCAATTTTTCTTTGAGAGCCACAATGTCCTTCTTCTCCATGTCTTCTACGACAATCATGGAAAAGGCTCCCATCCCGAATTCATCTACCATCGTATCCTGTCCGGATACTGTCTCAAGGGAATTCGGAAGATAACTTAACAAGTCATAGTTAATTCGCGTTGACACATAACCAATTGTCGCAGGTATTAACAATAAAAATGCAATAATCAGGACAACTGCTTTGTGTCTGGTAAGCCATTTACCAAACTTAATTACCATCGTGTACGCCTCCTACTTTTTGATAAATAATTTCAAAAATGACCATCAGTCACTTTAACTATATGCAGTGTAACACAAAAATGACCAACGGTCAACCATTAATTTGAAAAATTTTTGAATTGACACGATTCGTCACAAAATGCATATATTACCAATATACAGTTACGGGGGAAGTCAGCAGATGAATCGAGTTCGTAAAGCGGTTTTTTCAGAAGCAGTGCATAAACAAGGAATTTTAGGAAAGGGCATCGGGGTTGCGATTGTTGACACCGGGCTTTTTCCGCATCCGGATTACCGCTCACGCATCACCGGATGGTACGATGCTCTCTATCAAAAGCCTGCGCCTTATGACGACAACGGCCACGGAAGCCACGTTGCAGGGATTGCCGCCGGAGCAGGAACCTTTTCTCATGGAAAATACAAAGGCATCGCACCGCAGGCAAATCTAATTGGTGTTAAAGTGCTAAACAACAAAGGCAACGGCACCATTCATGACATCATGAATGGGCTTAAGTGGATTCTTAAAAATCAGGAGCGCTTAAAAATCCGCATTGTAAATATTTCCATTGGCACCAATGACCGGCATGCCTATCCCGAAGACAGTGCTTTTGTCCGCAAAGTTAATCAGCTTTGGGATGCCGGTATTATCGTGGTTGCTGCAGCCGGTAATCAGGGACCTGACCCACAGACTATTAGTGCACCCGGAAACTCCCGAAAAATTATCACCGTTGGCTCGTATGATTTTGCCGAAAGAACCGATGTAATTCCTTCCTCTCACTCCGGCGCAGGTCCTACGTTTTCCTGCATCAAAAAACCGGACGTCGTTGCGCCCGGTTCTCATATTATCAGTTGCTGCCCTCCCGACAAAACAAACGGCTCTCTCTACTCAAAGAAAAGCGGCACCTCCATGTCCACACCAATTGTAAGCGGTGCCATTGCCCTGCTTTTAAGTAAATATCCTTCCATGAGCCCAAGAGAGACAAAAATCCGGCTGAAAAACTCCAGCACGGATCTTTCTCTCCCCCACACACGCCAGGGATGGGGTTATTTAAATATTCCTTCCTTACTTAGTACCTTCTGACAGGTGCCAGATTTCATCATTGTATTGCGAAATCGTGCGGTCAGAGGAAAAGAAACCTGCTTTTGAAATGTTGACAAGCATTTTCTTTGCCCATTCTTCCCTGTTTTCATAATCCGCATAGGCTTTTTCTTTGGCTGCCACATACGCTCTGTAATCCGGGAATGTCATAAACCAGTCTTTATTCAATAACTCGTTATAAAGTCTTGTAAGCATCGTCTTGTCACCAAGTTTCTGCATTTTCTTGCTGACAATAAAATCAACGGCTTCTTTTAACTCCGAATCTTTTTCATAATAATCTTTTGAGCAGTAATCTCCACGCTCATAGCGGGCAATTACCGTATCACTGTCCTCTCCGAAAACATAAATATTATCATCTCCGACAAGCTCATGAATTTCCACATTGGCACCATCCTCGGTTCCCAAAGTAATTGCACCATTTAACATAAACTTCATGTTGCCGGTACCACTTGCTTCTTTCGAGGCAAGCGAAATCTGCTCCGAAATATCACATGCCGGAATCAGTTTTTCAGCCTTTGTGACGTTGTAGTTTTCTACCATAACAACCTGCAGGTGTTTTCTCACCTTACGGTCTTTTTCAATCAGACGCTGCAAGCACAATATCAAATGAATAATATCTTTGGCAATAACGTACGCCGGTGCTGCCTTTGCGCCAAATAGAAGAACAATCGGACGTTTCGGAATCTTACCTGCCTTAATTTCCAAATATTTGTGAATTGCATACAACGCATTTAACTGCTGTCTCTTGTACTCATGCAGTCTCTTAATCTGGATATCATAAATCGCATTGTCTAGCAATTTGATTCCCTGTGTCTGTTTCAAATAAGAAGCAAGTGCTTTTTTATTTGCATCTTTAATTTCTAATAATCTCCGGCAAACTGCTTTGTCATCGCGGTAATCCAAAAGTGCATTTAATTTTTCCGCATCTTTCTTATATCCATCTCCAATCGTTTCCGATAAGAAGGAAGAAAGCCGTGGATTTGCATGAAGCAGCCAGCGGCGGAATGTAATCCCGTTCGTTTTATTATTGAATTTTTCCGGATACAAGGTATAAAAATTATGCAGTTCCGTATTTTTCAAAATCTCCGTATGCAGATAGGCAACGCCGTTGACACTGTGTGAAAAATGAATATCCATATGTGCCATATGAACACGATTTTCACCATCAATAATTGCTACTTTTTCATCGTGATACTGTGCGTTTATCTTCTCATTTAATTTCTGAATAATCGGAACAATCGCCGGTGCCACTTCTTCGATAAACGACATTGGCCATTTTTCCAATGCCTCTGCCAAAATCGTATGATTCGTGTAGGCGCAGGTATTTGTTACAATTTCTGCTGCTTCATCAAATGGAATTCCCTCTTTCATCAAAAGACGAATCAATTCCGGAATCACCATGGATGGATGCGTGTCGTTAATCTGAATTGCCGCATAATCTGCAAGGTCATGCAGATTACAGCCTCTGTCCTTTGCTTCCGAAAGAATCAGCTGTGCACCGCAGCTTACCATAAAATACTGCTGGTACACGCGCAAAAGACGGCCTTTGTCATCAGAATCATCCGGATACAAAAATAAGGTCAGATTTTTTCGTATATCTTCCTTGTCAAATTCAATTCCATCATGAACAATCGTTTCATCCACAGAATCCAAATCAAACAAGTGAAGGCGGTTCGTCCGGCTCTCGTAGCCGGTCACCAAAATATCATACAACGATGCTTTCACATCGAAACCGCCAAAAGAAACCGTAAAAGATTTGTCACTGCGAATCAGCCAGCTGTCCTTATTCATCCATGGATTTGGCTCTTCCATCTGTTTTCTGTTCTTAAATTCCTGACGGAACAGACCGTAGTGATAATTTAATCCGACACCATCACCCGGCAGAGAAAGCGTCGCAATGGAATCTAAAAAGCAGGCTGCCAGTCTTCCTAAACCACCGTTGCCAAGTGATGGCTCCGGCTCGTATTCTTCTAAATCTGTAAGACTTTTACCGGCATCGGAAAGTTCTTTTTTTACTTCCTCGTAAATGCCAAGATTAATCAGGTTATTACTAAGCAGTTTTCCAATCAAAAACTCTGCTGATATGTAATACAGTTTCTTCTTTCCTGCATTCTCTTCCTTTTCCCCTGCCTTTTTCTGCACCAGCGTAAGCAGAGCATGATAAAGTTCTTCCTTCCCGCATTCACTGATTTCTTTGCCATAACATTCTCTTACGATTTTTGCAAGCATAAAATAATTCCTTTCTACTACAATTTATTATAATGTAAAATTAAGTTCTCTTCCGCCGGAACCAATTGTAAACCGGTATACGGCATCTTTTCTTTCGCCGAGCGAAGCTATAATCTGATAGGTTCCCTCGCCGACATTTACAACATAATTTCCTTTTTCATCCGTTGTCGAAGTAAAAATGCTGCCATCCGTCAAATTCTCGCAGACGATAGAAACACCTTCTACCGGCGCTCCTTTCTCATCTACTACAAGACCGGCAACTCTTCTTTGGTCAACCACCCGGATAAGGGCAGAAGTTTCAACCATGCGGTTTGTATTTTTCTCATCACTTACCGTAATCTGCACACGGTATTCGCCAACACCGGACACTTTACCACTAAGCGTTCCTGTTTCCGCATCCATCTTCAAACCTGCCGGCAGAGAAATTGCAGAATAGCTGTAAGAACCGCTGCCGCCAAGAACCTCAAGAAATGGAACTGCATCTAACTGGGTACCGGTCACAACCGTCATATCCTCTGCTTTCGCCACGATAACAGATTCGTTTCCAATATACACATGAATCACTTTTGTGAACTTCGTACCCATTTCATCGGTTGCCTTAATGGTAATATCCGTTCCCACGGTCACAGTTGTCAATGTCCCGAAAAATGTGATTTCATTATTTTTAATTTTACGGGTAATTCCCGGAATCTCACCCGTAATCTGATAGGAAAGATTTCCACAGCCGTACTCGCTTAAATCCACTGTTTTGTTCCACTCATCACCAACGACGCCAAGCCATTTTTCTTCTTTTGGCTCACTTAATTTGGTAAACAACGCCTGTGCTTCCATTGTTTTTACGCCATTACCCGGCAAATCCGAGATTGTGACGCGGACATAGGAATCTTTTTCTACATTATAATCATCCGTCAGCTTAATATCATAGGTACGATTATCATAGTTACGAATACTTGCCACGGAATAGGTGCGGTTATAAGTTCCATAAGAATAGCGCTTCCCTTCTATTTTAAATTGTTTGTTTGTCAATGCCTTTGCTTTGTCAAGAGATACCCGGACAACATCGTTGCTAAGCACCTCCACAGAGGCAATGCCGACACTGTTGGTTGCCATCACAGTCATTTTCAAACTTGCTGTTTTTTTACTTCCCTCCACAGAAGTTGCTTTGATTGTGACGTTTCCCGCTTTGATTCCTTTTACCACACCGGCTTTTGTAACTGTCGCAATCTTTTTGTCCGAAGATGACCAAGTTACCTTTTTATAGCTTCCACTTGCCGGTTTTACAGTCGCTTTCAGAGTCAGACTGTTTCCTACATATAACTGATTTTTCGGCTTTTCAATCGCAACGGATGTTACTTTCTTTACGACCGTTACCGTAATTTTTGCTTTCTTCTTTTTATTCTTTTTGGATGTCACGGTAATTTTACATTTTCCGGTTTTGATTCCTTTCACATATCCTGATGATGAAACCGTTGCAATCTTTTTATTGGAAGATTTATAGGAAACTTTTTTATTTGCCGACTTATTCGGTGATACTTTCACAGTCGTTGTAAGTTTCACTTTTTTTCCAACCGCAACATGGACACTACTTCCATAATTACTCTTTACCGTTACCTTTTTTACTTTTACCTTTGCCTGTGCCTGCGGTGCCTGCATAAGCATAAGTGCTGCTGCCGCAAAGACAATTCCCTTTACCAATTGTTTCATTTCTTTTTTTCCTCCATTCTATCTTATACTGCCCAGGGTCTAAAATTCAAAATTTGATTATCCCCCAACATTCTATTATAGTTTAATTCTTTGTTTTGTCAAAAAGTTGTAATATATCTTTTCAGCGTATCACTTGACATTAAAAAATGTTTTTTTAATGCCCGAAGCATCTTTCGCTCTAGTCCCTTTTTTACACGGATTTCAAACTCATCACCCAGGTTTATATCGCATTCTCCTGTAAATTCCGGAACTTTATCGCCAAGAAACACTACTCGTCCGGTTAAATCTGAGAAAATTCCTTCAACATTAACCTTCTTTAACGATTTCGGAAGAATTACCTTCTCATAAGTTGAAAGGTTTGCCATTCCCCAAATTTCCTTAACACCTTCCGGCACTTTCACTACAATACAATTCTTTTTATATTTCTCGTAATATTCATTAGGTAGTTTTTCAAAATCACCCGATGCCATCTCCATCTTTTTTAATCTCGAATTATATTGTATCACATTTGTTGTGCAAAGGACACTGCCATCTTTGGAACGAATCCACTGTCCAAATGTTTTTTCCTGTTTGAATTTATTTAATCCACTTTTATATACAAATTGCTGTACACTGCCTCCAAAAATTGCATCATCCTCTAAAATCTCCAAATCATCTGGCAGATACAGTTTATCCAAAGTATCCAACAGATAAATGGTATGAGATTTTAGTTTTTTCAACGAGACGGGCAGCGCAAGCTTACTATCGGAATCATAACCCGAACTATACAGCTGAACCGTATAATTAGTCCCCAGATAGGTTAGTCCTGGTGGAAGTCCATCCATATCAATTCCCCAAAACGCATTATCTCCTATATATGTAAGTGTAAATTCTCTCATTATCTTTAAGGTATTTATACGTACCGGTATTCTCTCAGAATCCCAGGAATATATCTGCCAGAATCTGCGCAGTTTGTCTGTGGACTCTCCCAAAGCAAACGCTCCCTCTTCCACCACTTCAAGGGAAGAAGGCAGATTTACCTCTACCCACTTAACTTTTTTCATCATGGACTCTTCTGAAACCATATGGGCAAACGCTTTTTTCGTTATTTTCGTCGTTCCCTCTGCAATCGTTATCGTAAGAGAACCACAATTTGCAAACGCATCCTCTTCAACAAATACTTTTTTGGGAATCGTAATGTTCCTTGTATATTTCCGCTTTTCATTGAGTGAATACCCATATTCTCCTGCATCAAAAGCATGCGAAGAAATCCGGTTACATTTTGCCGGTATCGTAATTTTTATTCCGCCAGTATAATCCCCGGCAAACCGGTACAAAGTATTTCCTTTCAGAATAAATTCCCCTTCTCTCTTTGCCCCGGGCAGGTTCTTAAGCTGACAATCCATTTCTATTATAACACCAAATTCATTGGTTACAATGGTGCTGACATACTTGTCATTTTCATACTGCCTCCGCATTCCTTTCCAGACAAGTGCCTGCTCAGATATCATCTTTCCAAGTGCCCTCTTACACTCAGACAATGTTGAATTCATGGTAATTCCCAATATATTCGTTTTAAAATATTCCCCTGTTTCGTCGAGCAGCGTATGCACCCGCCATATCGTGCCATCCTCTAACCGGCTAAACGAGCAATACCGATTCAATGCTCTCGCTGGCTCCTTTTTTGTTCCCAAATAACCGGAAAGTGAATAAGCCTTTTGATTCACCAATGACGTTTTTTTCGTCAGCATGCCATTAAATCTTGGCGGTTTCTGTTTTTTCATTCCTCCACCCGGGAAATTTAATCTGACCTTTTTGTCTAACAACTGAATTGTCAGCTTATTTTCCGTTCCCGGCCGGATTGACATCCGATACATGTTCCCCGTCGAATTATAAGTGAATTCATAGGTTTCATTCCCAACTGCTCTTCCAGAAAACAGTCGATTGTTTTTTTCATCTAAAGAAAAGAAAATAGCCTCACTTGTCACCCGCTGTATCTCAAGAGATATCGTCTTATCCTTATCTGTCCAAATCCCAGCGAATTCACTGCATCTTTCTGCGTATTCTTTTTTATTATCTGATATTGCCCCCTCCCCTATCAACACCGCAATAAGTGCACACAAACAGACGCCAAGCACCATGAAAAGCAATCGTTTCTTTTTCGCTGTCATTTTTTTACTCCCCCTTCTTTTGCTTTTACAGCATTGCTAAAATTTCGCTTTTCGAGGCAGCCCCAACAATTCGGTTTACCTCTTCTCCACCCTTCATAACAACCAATGTCGGAATCGACACGACACGAAACTGCATCGTAAGTTCACCCTGTTCATCCACATTCACTTTACCGACGCGGATCGAATCATTTTCCTCACCAATCTGCTCAATTACCGGTGATACCATCTGGCATGGTCCACACCAGGATGCCCAAAAATCTAACAGTACCGGTTTGTCCGACTGTAATACTTCTGCTTCATAATTTTCCTTCGTTATTTCAATTGCTGCCATTTGTCATTCCTCCAATTCTTATTGTTCTTTTAAAATTTCCCGTATCGCCTGCTCCGAGCGTTTCACATCCGATTCAAAATCTCTGGCAGACAAAAGCCTGCACCCGGCTCCGCGAATGATAATCTGCTCCAACCCATCGGATGTCGCAACGGTGATACGATATTTTTTACCATTTTCGTGAGCAAACTTTTCAATGTACTGGTCTGCGGTTTCCGCCTCTTTTGTGTATACCACATGAATGTTATGATAATCCAAAATTTCTGTTTTGTGGTTTGCCACACGGTACGCATCAAACACTAAAATCAACTCACATTTATGAAAACCCTGATAATTACACAGGATATCCATCAGTTTTCCTCTTGCCGCCGCAATGTCGGTTTGCGCCAGCACTTTCAATTCTTCCCATGCAAAGATAATATTATACCCATCAACCAGCAGGTAATTAACATCCGGTATCTGTTTTTTTCTTGGCTTTGACAAACCAACCGGCTTTTCTTTGACAGAACTTACCCGCTTTGCAGAAATTCCTTTGTGTGAAACAACCCCCTGCTTACGATTGGCAAAAGAACTTCTTTCCAAAATGGAATCAATCTCCGACACATCCAGCCATTCCTCTTCCTGCTTTTTCGTCTCTTTTTTCTCTGTCACGTCATTTTCCATTTCAGAAGAATCTCTGTTTGCCCGTTTTGACGTGTCAATATGCATATAGTCAAACACCTGATTCCATGGAACAAAAAATCCGGCACCATGTGCACAGAATACCGAACCACTCGGATTTTTCACATCATGGTCAGCATCGTATTGTTTTGCGGCAATTACTTCATCTGCATTGTGGCACGGACGATATCCTAAAAGCGAGCAGAACAACTGTCCATGTCCTTTTGTGTAGGCGGTGACTTCCTGCGTATAATCCCGCATGGTACTGACAGGAGCTTCTCCGGTAAGAACTGCCATCGGTTGTGCCCCTTCGCCATTTGTCTGCGGTAAATTCTGCTGCAGGGTAAAGCTTCCCGCCATGCGCTCAATATCTGTCATTGCCCGTCCAATTGACGTTTCCGGCACAATAAGTCGGTATTCATAATACGGCTCTAACAAAACCGATTTCGTCTGCATCAGTCCCTGGCGCACGGCACGATAAGTCGCCTCACGGAAATCTCCGCCCTCGGTATGTTTATTATGCGCTCTGCCGGCAATTAATGTAAGTTTTACATCGGTAAGTCCGGCTCCCGTAAGCACACCTTTATGTTCTTTTTCTGCCAAATGCGTCAAAATCAGCCGCTGCCAGTTTTTGTCCAGCTTATCTTCACTGCAGTCTGTCGCAATCTGCACACCGCTCCCCACGGCAAGCGGCTCCATCCACAAGTGAACTTCCGCATAGTGCCGTAACGGCTCATAATGCCCGACACCCTCAACCGGCTCGCAAATCGTCTCTTTGTAAACAATGTTGCCGGTTCCAAATGTGACACAAACACCATACCGCTCCAAAATCCACCGCTTAATAATTTCAATCTGCACTTCTCCCATCACCTGCGCATGAATTTCCTGTAATTCTTCATTCCAGACAATGTGAAGCGCCGGTTCCTCTTCCTCAATCTCACGAAGTTTTGGAAGCATTTTTGCCGGTTCTTCTCCATCCGGAAATAAAATGCGGTAAGTCAGTACCGGCTCCAATACCGGTGCACCGCTGTCAAACTCTGCACCAAGTCCCTCCCCGGGATACGTCTTTGTGAGCCCCGTCAGCGCACAAATCATACCCGGAACTGCTTGTGCCACAGTCTCAAAACGGCTTCCGGAGTACACACGGATTTGATTAATTTTTTCTGTCCACTCACCCTTTTTATCGGACAGTTCCATACGAGGTTTTAACTGCCCTCCGGTCACTTTAACATAAGTGAGTCTGGCTCCCTTATCATCACGCATTATTTTAAACACTTTTGCCCCAAACACCTCATCGTAAGATGGCTCCAAAAGGAGTGTCTGCATTACCTCCAGTAAATGCTTAACGCCTTCCATCCGCAGTGCCGACCCAAACACACAAGGAAAAATCTTTCTCTCGCTGATTTTTTCTGCTATCTGCGAAACTGACACTTCCCCCTCTTCTAAATACTGATTCAGCATTTCTTCTTCGCAAAGAGAAACCTGTTCATAAAATTCTTCACTTTGTAAATCTGAAAAATCTGTCACCGAAGAATTTAGTTTTGCCTGAAGTTCTCCTAAAATAAATTCTTTTTCCGTTCCCGGCTGGTCCATTTTATTTACAAAAATAAAAACCGGAATCTGATATTTTTCCAAAAGTTTCCACAGTGTCTGTGTGTGCCCCTGCACCCCATCCGGTCCGCTAATTACTAACACGGCATAATCAAGAACCTGTAATGTCCTCTCCATCTCCGCTGAAAAATCGATATGCCCCGGCGTATCCAACAACGTCACCTGCATATCCTCCCACGAAAAAACTGCCTGCTTGGAAAAAATCGTGATTCCTCTCTCTTTTTCCATCGCAAATGTATCTAAGTAGGCATCCCCCTTGTCCACACGTCCCGGATTTTTCAACACTCCCGCCTGATACAAAAGGGCTTCTGACAACGTTGTTTTTCCTGCATCTACATGTGCTAACAACCCGATACAAACATTTTTCTTGTCTTTGTTCATATGCAAAAAGCCCCCTTCCTAAGTCATAATGAGTTATTATAACATAAAAAGGGGGGAAGGTCGATATTTTTGTTGAGTAGTTTGTGTCAATTGTTCGTTAGCACTTTTTTGTTTCCCGTAATTCCGTAGAAAAGCTTTGCGTCTCGTAGGCACTCCCGTTTGTTGAGTGCGTAGCGGTATGGGCACTGAAACTACCAGTGCTGCATACCGACGCACTCAAACCCACGAGTCACAAAGTTTTTCTGCGGAATTACTGGAAGCCAAAGGAACCGGCAACGAACAATCGTCACAAAATCATCATTTCAAACTCAGTTTTGTATCAAATAATAAGGTGTATAAAAAAGCAATTGTTGATTACTATACACATGTGTGTTAAACTATCATTAGTGCTACCCTATTCGGTAGGCGGTTCGCCTTCGTCGCAGGAGTATTAGCCTGCGTTTACATAGAAATCCTTTATGGAAATCTCATGAGGAGGATTTGTGCTTATGCTTACAACGGAATTGTTTATAGCCATCATCAGCTTATGTATTACATGCTTTGCTCTTGGTTATACCGTTGGTTCTAAGAGCAATGATAAAACACAAAAATGACCGCCCAGTCCTGAGAAACTTAGCGATCATTTTGCAAAAAAACAATCAGGCTAACCGTCTATCGGTAGCACTTTTTCTATCACTATATTAACATCAAACTAGAATTATGTCAAACATCTATTATCCATCGATATTTTTATTTCAAAATTCCGAATATCATCATACATATAAATTTTTCTACAATAACAATCTTCCTGTTGACCTGATTTCAAAAAACTCCATTTACAGTCATCCCTATTTACGTTTTTATTTGACCTGTTTTCGTTTTTTTCTCATTTAGGTCAACCTTTTCAATTTATTTATTGACTGAAATTAACATTATTACAAAAACAGTCATTTATTTTCATTATTTTTTTGACCTATTTTATTAAAACTCTTTTTACGGTCAACACTTACTCGGAAAATGGTTGACTGCATTTGTAACTTTTTCAAATCCAGTCAACAAATTAGCATCATCATTTTCTTTTTCCCGCAACACGGTCAGTTATAAATACTCATCCTCTTTTCATATACAAAAGCGGATATGGATTTCCCTGCTCATCAAGGTCTGTTCTTTTATAAGCTGCAAATCCCATATGCTCATAAAATCCTACTGCCTGTGGGTTCTGCTCATTCACTGCCACTTCTCGAATTTCATAATTATGAATTCCATATTGCAGCAATTGTCTGCCAATTCCTTTTCCTCTTTCCTTTGGGAAAAGAAAAAGATGCGTTGCACGAACCGACTGCTCCCAAACTTTTATAATATTTGTCAACAATTTAGTTGTTCTTTCGGAAACTTCGTATATTTTCATATTCCGTAACGATACTCCTTTTCGTCTTTTTCATTTGCAGCAATGTGATATCTCTCAATCACCATATCTGCTACTTCATCTGGCGAAAGATTTGTGTTATCAATTTTTATATGATTATCAAATAAGATTTCTCCATCTTTCGTATTCAGTTGATGTCTTTGTGCATCCCTAAGTAAATTCTCTCTACTCCATTTTACATCACGTTTGGATGCCTTTCTTTCCATTCTGTGCGGTGTCAGATTGCGCTCTAAACGAGTCTCTAAATCTGCACTAAGCTCCACAAAATAAAATTTTCCACCGCTTTTTATAAATTGGTTTTCCAAATTTTTTAGATAATCAATTTCTTTCTGTAATTCAAACGCGGCAACATAAGTAAATATCATATCCACATTATGTTTAACTGCCAGCTGAAATGCTTTTTCTCTAATATAATAATTAAATTCCTTCTGTGCAGGTGTAGCAAATCCAAATATCTTATCTGATATTTCAATACTGTCATGATTCATCATCATGTTGTATTTCAGTTTATCTCTCAGACTCTCTGCTACCGTCATTTTTCCAACTGCCTGCGGTCCACATACTATAATTAAGTTCGCCATATTCTTTCCTTTCATCCGGTTATGCTGTTGACCTGATTCCAAAAAACTCCATTTACAGCCACCCATATTTCAATTTTTATATGACCTATTTGATTAAAACCCTTTTTACAGTCAACGCTTATCCATAAAATGATTGACTGTATTTGTTATATTAGCAAATACAGTCAACATTTTCTTTTTCCACAACATGGCTAGCTATAAATACCTATCTTTTCTTATAAAGAATCAGCTCTGGATTTTTTCCTTCTGCCTCATATGTGCAAACCATTATAAAATCCATATTTGCTAAAATACCATAACATCTGGCATCACCAAACTCGGATTCTAACTGATTTCCCAAATATGTTGTCTGGTCGTTTAGGAACTTAACACTTGCACCACTTGGTAATGGGTATGCCAAGTTCACATAGGACCCAACTAATGCATTCAGCCTTTCAACCTTTGGCATCCCTTCAATAGGAAGCTCATTGATTTCTTTAATCAGCTGTTCCTTGAACATTTCAAACTGCCCATCATCGCTAAGCTGTTCATACTTCTTCCAATAATCCAATGTCGGAAGAGTTGCTTTCATATGAGCACGCGCCTGTTCTTCTGTAAAGCCTTGATTTATCATATGCTTTACACACACATCAATCAAATCGTCCATATTGCTGTAGGTATAAGTTCCATCGGCATAACACCACTTACAGTAATTCTCATTCAAAGAGCCATCCCTATCATGACTAACAATTTCATCTTCCAAAGGCATTCCACAGCACTGACAAATCAGTTGTCTGGGAGCACCTAAAAGCGTATTAATTGTAACATTGAATTCCTTTGATAAAAGCTTTAGCGTTTCTGTATTGGGGACAGTTTCACCATTTTCCCAGCGTGAAACTGCCTGTCTTGTAACCATTACCTTCTCAGCTAATTCATCCTGAGATAATCCCTTTTTCGTACGAAGTTCTAATATCACATTTTTTGTTTCCATTGTTTTCACCTCCAATACTAATATCATATCAGCATATTAGCATTTAGAAAAGCAACTTGCTGTTTCCTCACTTCCAAAGTCAACAGACTTTAGCAAAAAACATCAGCGTTTGATATTTCCCTTCTCAATATTTTCTTCGATAATCTGTTTCGTAATTTCATATAGTTTCTCCGAACCAAGGCGTGTTTTATTTTGTCTGCCGTACACCTGCTCTGCGCAGACCTCATGCCTTCGCCAGTCTCCACCATCGTTGCTGTTATTTAACATAAGTGGCTGCAAATTATCCATCGCATGGGCAAACTTCGACTCCGGCGTGGCAAACTCTTCAAATTCGTCGAAAAGTGCCATAAACTCTTCTTTTTGCTCCTCCGGCAAAATAGAAAAAATTCGTTCTTTCGCTGCATCTTCACGGGCTTTCTGCGTCTTTAACGCTTCCTCATCATACGCATAGGTATCCCCCGCATCAATTTCGACAATATCGTGAATCAGACACATAAGCATTACTTTCGCAATATCAACCGGTTCGTTCGCATACTCTTTTAAAAGATACGCCATAATCGCCATATGCCAGGCATGCTCCGCATCATTTTCGTTGCGTCCGTGCCCGGAAAGGTGAGTCTGTCTGAAAATATTTTTTTCTTTGTCAATTTCCAAAGCAAAATCAAGCTGGCGCTTTAATCGTTCCTCCATTACTTAATCCTCCGTTAAATCTTTTATTTTGATACGAAAATAGTACCACTCATTTTTGCTTTCGTCAATTTGGTATAATTTCCTATTTATTTACACTGAAAAATAACTTTCCGGTGGTGCCAAATACAAATGCAGTTCATATTCTCCGCCCTCCTCGGAATAAAAATTATATTCCACATAGGGTCTATTTTTTTCTTTCTCCCAGTTTTTTGTAACCGGAAAAGATTTAATGGCATCTGATGTACGCCCCAGTCGTTTTATCACCTCAAAACTGCCGCCTTTAACACCTGCTTTCTTCGTAAAATGGCTGGCATCCATACAAATACAGCCCTCATTTTCCATGAACATACCTGTTCTTTCCAGCGCAGAATTTCCCCGGAAACTAACTACGATTTTCCCTCGTGGAATCGGATTTACCATTCTTATCTGAGGATATGTCCAGTCATTATCATCCCAGTTACGAAATCCGATATGTGCTGAATCCATCATATGAACCCATTTGCCATTTTCCATGCCATGAAACTGCCTAACATACTGCCAGTCTGCTTGTATTTTCTTTTATAATTGATTATAATTCAAAATATACAAAAAAACTTTCGGTATATTGTTAAAAAACTTTGTAATATTGCTATTTAAGGAGAATATAAAATGATACAAGAATATTCTGACGAAATCACATTTAACTTGATTTCATCCAAACAAAATTATGTAGGTGATTTTTCTAGCAGAAAACGAACAGATGTATTTTACCGGGCAATTTCAGTCAATGGCGCACGCTATGCAGAAAAAACAGGCAGGATATCATTTGCTTGTTGATACTTATTTAATTCAATTACTTTTTTCGTCAATAACCTTTTTTGTTCTTCCGTTTCTGCTCAAACATTCCAGAGCGAACCGATTGTAAAAGAAATTATGGAATACATCAAAACACATTTGCAGGAAGAGATTTCGCTCACCTCACTTTCCGATGCCTTGTCATTGAGCAAATATCACTTATGCCATATTTTCAAAGAGCAAACCGGAACCACCATATACAATCATTTCATTACTACATTTAAAAAACTAACCGGATTCACCCAAAAAAAATACGCTTCTCTTTTTTCGCTAATCATGACCACCAGCTCAGCTGGTGGTTTCCTCTGCGGCTATAAGCCTGTG
>NZ_QTVH01000018.1:0-53619 GCF_003435975.1 Clostridium sp. AF36-4
TACAAGTATAATTTTTTTCAAAAACCTCTTGACTATTTATAGTTTGTCACCTCACTTTACTTCAATGATATTGTCACATTGTCTATAACTCTCATCCAAAATCTGTGTCGTTATGATACAAGTTTTTGCAAACTCTCCAAATTTTACACAGGAAATCTGCGAAAACTTACTCGAATCACAAAGCACATAACGTTTGGCACAATGTTTCATAGCAACTTCTTTTACTTTTGCCTCTTTGACATCCGGTGTACTAAAACCTAATTTCTGATGTACACCATTTGTTCCCCAAAAGCCTTTTGTAAAATTATATTTTTGTAGACTTTCAATTGCTTCATCGCCAACAATTGCCTCTGTCGTTGCCTTAAACTCTCCGCCAAGAATATACGTTGTATATCCAGCCATCGAAAGTTTCCTAGCATGTGAAACTGCATTTGTCACAAATGTGATATCCTTTTCTGTCAGATAATCAATCATAAGTTCTGTTGTCGTTCCGGCATCCAGATACACAAAATCGTTTGGCTCAATAAGCGATGCCGCATACTTTGCAATTTCCACTTTTTCCTCTAAATTTCGGTCTTTTTTCTGGAGTACAGTATCTTCTTTGGTACTATAAACATCACCGATTATCATCGCACCGCCACGAACTTTTTGGAGCCTTCCCTGCTTATCAAGTAGAGTCAAATCCCGTCTGGCTGTGGATTCTGATATTCCCATCCGTTCCATCAATTCCGGAATCGAAGCACTCCCCTTTTCCTTCACAATACGCTCGATTTCCTGAAGTCTTTCTTCTGTCAGCATCTCATCACTCCATTTCATTTTTTGACTACTTTTGCCCGAAATGGACTTTTTTGTTTTCTTTATCTGTATTATACTGTCATCTTCCGTCATTGTCAATCATTTTCTTTCATTTTCTGTCATTTTTTGAAAGAAAATAATTTTCACACAAAAATACCGGATAAAATAAACAGCTAAGAATTAGTCCTTTGATTATTTTATCCGGTATCTACTTATGTTATTGGTATTATCCCACCATCTCCTCCACAACCTTCCGCAGTTTTTCCAAACTTCCATCAAACAGCCGCTCTGCCAAAGCATTTATTTCATAAACCTGCGTCTGTTCCTTCGTCACAAGGGGCTGGCAGACAAACTTTGGTTCAATCCGCCTTATGGCCCCCTTTTCCACACACTTTTTAATAATTGTATAAGTCGTATTGCGGTTCCAGCCAACGCGCGCTGACAAAATCGGAACAATTTCACCCGCGCGGAGTTCACCCTCCTCCCACAGAAGTTCCATCACCTTAAGCTCGGATTCACATAACTTAATGCCCTCTTTTTTATTCATCAGTCTCTTCCTTTCTCATCGTGAAATCTGAAAATGCTGCCTGGCCTCCCAACTCTTTCGTTGCATAGCAAAAAAGCCCCGGACGCACACCGCAAAAATGATCCAGTTTAAAATACAGAGAAAATGGCTCTGCAAGAGTCTGCCAATTACCATTCTGCTTCCACTCAAACACCGCCGTATCTTTCATCCTTGTAAAATCAATTCTCGCCCGAAGTGTAACTTTGGCAGAAGAAAGCAGAATTTTCTCCTGCACAGCCGGCAGACTGTCATCTTCTTTCGGGTTCATCTCTCCATCTGCCACACCAGCTTTCGCCAGTTTCACAAGAAAATAGTTTCCATTTTCTTTCGTAATTCCGGCTAATGCATAATCGCTTTGCAGCATACAAAGTCCCGCTATATCGCCATCGGATAACGCCGAACCATCTACGGTTACTGTTACAACACCTCCCGGATACGGCATCCTCTGAGTCAGCGTATTTGGTGCCTGTGTCACATTATTGCATATTTTTCCGGTCTGCAAAATCAACCGGTGGTCCAAAAGTTTCCACCTGCTGTCATCCGGCACATGATTCCACTGCCAGTAATTATGAAGAGAAGAAAAATCTTCATCTCCATATAAAGGTGCATATTTGTGAGCCGGTTTTGTATCCTCTAAAAGTAGTTTGTCTTCTACATCTCCATCTACGCCAAATACTGGAAAATCATTTTCAAAATGAACCGGAACAAGAACCGGCAGTCTTCCCACGGCACCACTGTCACGGAACAGCATGGCATACCATTTTCCACTTGTCGTACTCACAATTCCTCCCTGGGCAACTCCCTGATTGCAGTAACCGCCGTCGGTATCAAGCACCTCTCCACCGGTATAAGGACCTGCGAGCGAATCGCTTACATAGCAAACCTGCGAACGTCTCGTATTGTCCCCCTTGCGGTAATGGATAAAAAACAAATAATATTTCCCATTAATTTTGTACCAATGGGTTCCCTCGTAACCAAGATACACTTCATCCGGGTCCTCAACCAAAAGTTTATGTAAACCGCCCTCTTTGGGCGCCGTCATTTCTTCATTCAATTCCATCACATAAATCTGGCGGTTTCCGTAGGCAAGGAAAGCGCTTCCCTCATCAAACAAAAGCGAGCAGTCATGGTAAAAGCCCTCGATTTCATTTTTCTGCCACGGACCTTTTAAGTCCGATGCGCGGAACAAATACGTTTTTCCCGTGTCATTGGCAACAAAGAGCAAATAAAACATACCTTTTTCATAGCGGAGTGTGGCAGCCCACATTCCTTGTCCATAAGCATTTTTCCCATTCTTTAAGCACTCTTGATCCGTAGGTTCAAGTGTCTCATACACATAAGAATAAATTTCCCAGTCCGCCAGATTATAGGATCGCAGAATCACACATCCCGGCATAAAATGCATCGTGGTACTTACCATATAATATGTGTCGTCCACCCGAATTACATCCGGATCCGGATAATCCAACGAAAGCACCGGATTTACTTTTTTCCATTTTTCTTCCATTTCTGTTCCTCCAATTCATGTAATTTGCGAATTTCTTCTGTCTCAACCGACTCTTTCGCATATCTTGCCTTTTCATATAATTGAGTCAAATATTCATCCGCCTTTTCCCCAGATAAATAAGTCTCCTTTAGTTCCTGCGGCGTCTGTGAGCATGGAACCGAATTCTTTTGTGCACCGGCTTGAATCTGTTTGTAAAACGCCTTTCGGACAAATCCATCGTTACCTGCCGGGAACTTCTTTTCCCGTTTTACCACCGGTACAAGCCGTATATGTTCCTCATTCTCTTTTGTAATGGTCACCTGTTCCACAAATTCATAGGAAGGCTTTTTGCGGTGAAATACCAGATAACAAATCAATTTAAAAATACCATAACCAGCCAGAATAACTACCGTCACAATCAGTACAATCAATACAGTATACCGCAGTAGTGTAAGCCAGAAATTACCCTTTTGCTCTTCCTGCTGCTGCCGTACCACAGTCTCTCTTGACTGGCTTTCCGGTCCCACTGCCGGCTCTTCCTTCTCTTTTGTTTCCTCTACCGCAGCCTTTTCTTTTAAATCCTTTTCAAAATTCCACTCCGGTTTATATCCTGCCGTCACAAATAAAAGCAAAACCGTAAGAATTCCCGTGGCATAGAAAGGAATCCAGTCCTTTTTGCGATTCACATTTATGCGGCGTTTCGTCTCCTCGGAAACACTTGGATTGCAACCTACTACAAGATACTGCCCACGCCAGTATTCACCGGCAAATCCAACAACAATCGCCGCCAGATAGAAAATACTGCACAGCCAGAAACTATCATCGGCTGCCTCTAAAATAGTGCCCGGCATCATAAAAAGACCGGCTAACACAAGTGCCCCCACATGACAGGACGCAACTTTTCTTTCCTCTCGCTTTTCTTTCTGATAAAAATGCCGGTAAAATAATATTGGCACAAAAACAAAAAAGACAAAACGCCCATAAGAATACACATCGCCGGCATCAAACCAGTGAACCAAAGAGGTAACCACTCCAAGAATTAACAGCTCGTAATAAAGAAATGCCAAAAAACGGCACCGCCTGCGGATTTTCACTACATACCCCTCCATTTCACAAGACATTTTGCAATTGACGGAGGTATCTCCCGAAATTCATTATCCTCTCCATACTCCGAAAAAGTTGGAGCAATCCACGTCAAAGATTCGTTCCGGTGCAGCATATCGGAAACCGCCTTTTGCATTGGCTTTTTTCCTGCCGCAGAAATGAGAATCACATGCTGCTCCCTGCGGATTTTTTCGCACTCTCTTATCACAAAATCTTCCCCTTTGCTAAGCGGGTGCTCATAAGAAATCAATGCCAGAGCACGGCGTGCCGCCGCAATCTGGGTTCTTCCGGTTCCTTCCATGGAATATTTCTCATCACCGGAAATAACTAACTTTGTTTCTACACCTTCTTTACTTAAATAATAAACAAAGGAATACGCAAGACGAATACTCTCTTCCATCAAATCAACAGAGACAAAAACACCGGGCGATTCCAGATTGAGCAGGATTACGACAGGAGTAGAAGCCGTATATTCCGCTGTTTTTACCTGCCAATTCCCCATTCTCGCCGACGCTTTCCAGTGAATTTTACGCATCGAATCTTCCGGCGTATACTCTCGGACACCACCACTTAAGAACGGGTCTTCAAACAGTGGCACATTCGTTTTACACGAACCTGTCATGTGCCGGAATACCGGCATCAATTTTCGAATATTCATACGGGACGGGTATACCAAAAGCGAAACTTCCACCGGAATTTTTTGGACAAACGTATGACGGCAGAACAAATCATAACTGACTAGTTCTGCCTCCTGAATCTGATAAAACCCACGTTTTTTGCAGGTAAACTTTAATTTTCGGCGCACTTTCTCAAAGCCATCCACACTCATGACATCATTCCGGTAAAAATGGTCTGAAACCGTTCCGCTCTCCGCCCCCTCAAACTGCAAAAAGCGGGAGGCTAAATACTTCACACACATAATCGGCAGACCCATTTTTTTCTTATTCACTGCTGTTTCATATAAAAACAACGTATCGCCCTCTCCTGCCTGTTCCTCCGAAAAGGCAAGTGTCACTTCAAAGTTTTCCATCCAATGTCTGCTGTAATGAAACGTATGAATGAAATAAACGATAAACAGCACAAGGGCAAGAAATAACATGATTATCACTTAGCAAAATCCTCCGTCGGTGCTGTTACAAAATGCGTAATTTCCTCAATGTAATCGGACGCTTTTTTATTTGTGCTATACACGTCTTCCAAAATCAGCCGGTGTGAAAGTACAAATGGCGCCAGATACTTCACTGTCTCCGGTGTCACAAAATGCTCGCCCTTTAATGCCGAATAACATTTTGCTGCACGCAAAAATACAAGTGCTCCACGCGGACTGACGCCGAGTGCAATGTTATTATGCTTGCGGGTAGCTTCCACAAGGTCTAAAATATAATCCTCAATCACGGGTGCCGCATAAACCTCTTCGCACTGCTTTTGCATCGCCGCCAATTCTTCTTTTGTGCAGACAGACTCAAGTGTCAAAAGCGGATTATCTGCTGCAAAACGATGCAGAATTTCACGCTCTCCTTCGCGGTTTGGATATCCCATCGGAATCTGCATGATAAAACGGTCAAGCTGTGCTTCCGGAAGTGGAAATGTACCGGAAGATTCTACCGGGTTCTGCGTCGCAATTACAAAAAACGGGTCCGGTAATTCCATGGTGACACCGTCAATCGTTGCCTGATGCTCCTCCATACTCTCTAACAGACTTGATTGCGTACGCGGCGTCGCGCGGTTAATCTCATCTGCCAGCAGAATATTCGTGAAAATGCCACCCGGACGAAATTCAAATTCTGAATTTTTCTGATTAAAAAAGTGGATTCCCGTCACATCCCCCGGAAGTAAATCCGGTGTAAACTGGATTCTCTGAAAATCCAGTGAAAGTGATGCTGCTAACGCTTTTGCAAGCATCGTCTTTCCGGTTCCCGGCACATCCTCAAGCAGAATATGACCGCCTGCTAAAAGTGCCGTAAGAACCAAATCAATCGTCTCTGATTTTCCAACGATTACCTTCTCCATGTTAGACTTAATCTGATGAAAATCCATCACCCCTGCTGCCCCCTTTTGCTATTTCTTTTTATAACTCTTTCATTAAGTTTACCATCTCAATGGCAGAACATGCAACATCATATCCTTTATTTCCTGCTTTTGTACCGGCACGCTCAATTGCCTGCTCAATATTATCTGTTGTCAATACACCAAACAGAGTAGGTACTCCGGTATTTAAACCAACGGTTGCAACACCTTTGCTTACCTCTGCGCAGACATAATCATAATGAGAAGTTGAACCTTTGATTACGGCACCAAGGCAGATTACCGCATCATACTTTCCACTTGCTGCCATCTTCTGTGCAACAATCGGAATCTCAAATGCGCCAGGCACATAAGCAAGTTCCACATCCTTTGTATCCACGCCATGACGTACTAAGGCATCCTCTGCACCGCCAATCAGTTTGTTTACAATAAACTCGTTAAATCTTGCTGCCACAATACCAACTTTGAGTCCTTTTCCAATTACGTTTCCTTCTAATGTTTTCATTTTCATTTCCTCACTTTCTTTTATTTATCTTTTTTCGCACGTGTTACATCATAGTGCGTCATATGCTGCATTTTTTCCTGCTTTGTCACAAGGTACTTATAATCCTCCGGCTTTGGTGCAATTTCAATCGGAACACGCTCCACAATTTCAATTCCATAGCCGGCAAGTCCTGCAATTTTAGTCGGGTTATTCGTCAAAAGACGAAGTTTTTTTACGCCCAAATCATATAAAATCTGGGCACCGATTCCATACTCTCTTAAGTCCGGAGCAAATCCCAATTTTACATTTGCCTCTACCGTATCATATCCCTGCTCCTGCAGTTCATAAGCTTTCAATTTGTTCAAAAGGCCGATTCCTCTGCCTTCCTGTCTCATATAAAGAAGAATTCCTCTGCCTTCCTTGGCAATCATGCGCATGGCACTTTCTAACTGCTCGCCACAGTCACAGCGGCAGGAGCCAAATACATCACCGGTCAGGCATTCCGAATGAACACGGCAAAGCACCGGTTCACCATCCGACACATCTCCCATCGTAAGAGCAACATGATGCTCACCGTTTGTAATATTCTGATATCCGTGAATTCGAAAATTTCCATATTTCGTTGGAAGTTTTGCCTCGGCTTCTTTTTTTACAAGACTTTCTTTTTCCAAACGTTTCTTAATCAAATCCTCGATTGTAATTACATGAAGATTATGCTCTTTGGCAAATTCTAAAAGTTCGGTTGTACGCATCATCGTACCATCCTCACGCATAATCTCACAGCAAAGACCACATTCTTTCAGACCGGCTAACCGCATCAAATCCACCGTTGCCTCTGTGTGTCCGGCACGCTTTAACACGCCGCCTTCTCTTGCTTCAAGAGGAAACATGTGCCCCGGTCTTCGAAAATCTTCCGGTTTCACGCCATCTTCCACACACTTCATTGCCGTCAGCGAACGCTCTACCGCAGAAATACCGGTTGTTGTGTCCACATGGTCAATCGAAACGGTAAATGCCGTTGAATGGTTATCCGTATTCACCGCTACCATCTGGTCAAGTCCCAGTTTTTTCGTCATCTCTTTACTCATCGGCATACAGATTAATCCTTTTGCCAGACTTGCCATCGCATTTACATTTTCTGTCGTAGCAAATTCTGCGGCACAAATTAAATCGCCTTCATTTTCACGGTCCGGGTCATCAATCACTAAAATTAATTTCCCATCTCTTAAATCCTGTAATGCCTCATCAATCGTTGCAAATCCTGCCATTATTCTCGTTCCTTTCTGTATTAAAATCCGTTTTCTGCTAAAAATTCTAACGTAATCTTACTTTCTTTTTCAGGAGTTTTTTGCGGCTGCAAAAGTTTTTCCACATACTTTCCAATAATGTCTGTTTCCAGATTTACCACATCACCGGTTTTCCGGTCAGAAAGCACCGTATTTGCCTGAGTGTGCGGAATAATTGACACCTGAAAATCCGTATCGGAAACTGTCGCCACGGTAAGACTGATTCCATCAATTGTGATAGAGCCTTTTTCTACAATGTAGCGAAGCACTTCCGGTGCCGCCTCAATTCGGTACCACACCGCCGTTTCGTCCTTTTCTATTTTGACAATAGTTCCTGTCCCATCCACATGTCCTGCCACGATATGTCCGCCAAATCGTCCATCCGCCGGCATCGCACGCTCTAAATTCACACGGCTTCCCGGCTGCAGTAAACCGAGGGAACTCCGGTTCATCGTCTCTGCCATCACATCTGCATCGTAACCATCACTTCGCAGGCTTGTCACGGTCAGACACACGCCATTCACAGCAATACTGTCACCAATCTGCGTACCCTCTAACACTTTTTCACAGCGAATCGATAAGACCGCCGACTGGCTTCCCCGTTCAATTTTCTGAATGGTTCCCATCTCTTCTACAATTCCTGTAAACACCGCTTATCCCTCCTTTTTTTGCTTAATATGCCCGCTCACACAGATGTCACTGCCAAAATTTTGTACCGTAACATCCGTAATTTCCACGGCGTCACTCATTTTTTCAATTCCTTTTCCCAAAACCGGCGATAATGCATCTTTGCCGCCAATCATCTTCGGCGCAATATAACAGTAAACTTTCTGCACCAAACCGGATGTCAAAAAGGAACCATGGATGGCGCCGCCGCCCTCTACTAAAACACTGTCAATTTCCATACTGCCTAATTCCATCATCAGCTTTTCCAAGTCCACTTGTCCATCTTTTTCAGCCTTAATTAACTGAACACCCGCCTCCATAAGTGCTTTTTGCTTTTCCTCATTTTCCTCGGCATAGCAGACAATCGTTTCGATATTCTTTGCCGTTTTCACAAGCTTGCACTCAAGTGGAATCTGCAAATGCGAATCACATACAATCCGAACCGGGTCCACACCATTTTCAATGCGGCAGTTGAGCATCGGATCATCCGCAAGCACGGTTCCGATTCCCACTAAAATTCCGCGGTATTTTTTTCGCAAAAAATGTGTATGTTCTCTCGCCTTTTCTCCGGTCACCCATTTGGAATCGCCGGAAAACGAAGCAATTTTACCATCTAACGTCATCGCATACTTCATCGCCACATAAGGCATTTTTGTTGTAATATAATGAAAAAATATTTCATTTAATGAAAGGCACTCTTCTTCTAAAAGGCCGGTCTCTACTTCTACGCCATGGTCTCTTAAAATCTGTACACCTTTTCCTGCCACTTTCGGATTCGGGTCCATCGAGCCAACATATACTTTTCCAATGCCACGCTCCAATATAATATCCGTACACGGAGGCGTCTTTCCCTGATGACAACACGGCTCTAACGTCACATACATTGTGGCTCCTGTTAAATCTTCGCTGCATTTTGTGAGGGCGTTGCGCTCTGCATGATATTCGCCGCACCGCTCATGATATCCTTCGGTGACAATCCTGCCATCCTTCACAACCACGCAGCCGACCATCGGATTCGGGGAAGTATATCCCATCGCTTTTTTTGCAAGTTCCAGGGCACGTTTCATGTAATCTTGATTTGTCATAACAGCCTCCTTTCCAAATTAAAGAAACCCTGGGTACCAAAAAAGATACTCAGGGTTTTCTGACATTCACAAATCGTTTATCTTCTTTCATCCAGACTATACTGTCGGCTTCGGAATTTCACCGAATCGGCAACCAAGGTCGCTCGCGGGCTTTACCGCCGGTGGGGAATTGCACCCCGCCCTGAAGATTTCTTTTACTCACGATTTTTATGATAGCACGATGTGGCGGTTCTGTCAAATGGGTTGTGTCAAGTGTTCGCTGTCACTTTTTTGTTTTCCGTAATTCCGTAGAAACGCTTTGCGTCTCGTGGGCGCTCTCGCTTATTGAGTGCGTAGCGGTATGGGCACTGAAACCACCAGTGCCGCATACCGACGTACTCAAAACCCACGAGTCACAAAGTGTTTCTACGGAATTACTGGAATCCAAAGGAACCGGCAACGAACATTTACCACAGCCAAATTATTCCTATTTTCTTTTACCTATCTTTGATAACTAAGAGAAAAAATGCTTACATAAATTTAAAATGTATGTTATACTGCTACAGGCAATTGAATATGGTTAGAATTGGAAACGCACAATCCTCCGGGATGATAACGAACAACACATAAAATTTTAGTTATCAAACAGGAGGATTTTTTTATGCCAAAAAACAAATTTCAAGATGTCATATTTACAATTATCATGGCCACAATTATGGTGTATGGAATGGTGGTCTACAACGTAGCCTTAAATACCGGAGGCGTATCGGGAGAGACTTTTCTTGCTGCCCTTCATGAATTGCCGATTATGGTACCAATCGCATTTGTTTTAGAATTTTTCGTCGTTGGGAAAATTGCAAAAATATTGGCATTTACTGTTATGCGCCCGAATGACAGACCACAGTTTATCACCTACGCAATTTCGATTTGTATCTGCTGCATTATGTGCCCGATTATGAGTCTTGCTGCAACCATTTTATTCAAGGACACAAAAACATTTGGAACATGGATTCAAACATGGGGAATGAATTTTCCAATGGCAATCTGCTATCAGATGTTCTACTGTGGTCCGCTTGTAAGACTAATTTTTAGAACTATTTTTGGTAGGTCAAAGGGGAAATAAGTTTGAGGAGGTTAGCATGTGTTTTCCATCAAATGCTTTACTTCCTCTTCCAAGTCCTTGAATATATACAGAATAATCTCTCCGCCATTAAAACAAAGAAAATCAGATGCACTTGTAGTTTACCTGTAGTTTAACATATTGCATCTATTTTCTTCCTTTCCTCATCAAAGAGCAAACATCTCTTTACAAATCCGTTTGCCGGTTTCTGTCTTAAAAATATTTTGGTATGCATTTAACGCCGCTTCTTTTGACAAATTGTCTTCAAAAAGATTTACAAGAAAATCGGCTTCCACAAGAATCTGGTAATCCAAACCGTCAATATTATGATAGGTGTGATGATGTGCAATCAAATACTGCACTCTCTCTGAAACTTGTTTTTCAAACCCCAATTCTCCAAGCAGTCTGGCAGCTATCGCCGGCCCCTCTTTTTCCTGCAATTTACCGCTGCAGTCGCCGTACTTTTCTTCGCACAAATGAATTCCGATATCGTGTGTAAGTGCTGCTGCCTCCAAAATAAATAATGTTTGTTTGTCCACTTTTTCACATTCCGCAATTAACTTGGCATAACTGTGCACCTTGCAGAAATGCTGGATTCTTTTTGCATCGCCTTTGTATAATTCAAGCATGGCCAAATGTAATTGATTAAGCATTTTTGTTCTCCTTGTGTAATATCTTTTCAACCAATTCTTTGTAACGTTTTTTAACTTGTTCATAGGACAAAGAATCAGAAATCAATTTGAGTGTTGTTTCTTTGTAATCATTCTTATAATCTTCTTTTCCAAGCGCATCAAAAATATAATTATTTAAGTTCTTTTCCTCTGTAGGAAATGCGTACGACATTAATGATGTTTCGAGTTTCACATAAGGTGGAATAGCATTAACCACTCTGTCTCCTATAACAGATTCATAATAAAAATCATAATGATTAAGATTTTTATCACTCTCAATAGATTCGAAATTACGAATTTCCACCCCTAAATCATCCGCTATAGGTTTCAGTATATTGTATTTCAATTTCTTCCGCCTTGCCTCCCCTAAGTGCTCTGTAAACGTGATATCTATATCCTCAGAGAAACGATCAATAATCTGAAATGCTTTTGAAAGTGAAGTTCCACCTTTAAATACAATCGGATACTCAATTGCAGATAACTTCTTTAAAATCATAGTTACATAGTAGTCTTTCTCAACAATATCTTCGCTTACTTCAAGTTTTTGAGAGGCTAAAAGAACCGCATCGCGAAATAACTCCTTATTTTCTTTATGCAAGTACATAATCCAACTCCAATTCATAATAATACTTAAATGTTGACATCGGATACTTTCTAATGTAACAATCCACATCGCTTCTCTTAATTTCATGGACAGAAATATATTCAGCAAATTTTTCCTTTGCTTCTTCATATGAAAAATCGAGATATGCATCTAGATTTTTAAGTAACTCCAACATCTGTAACACATAAACATTTTCCTTTGTAATCGGCACAACCGGTTTTCTCACATAAAATTTTCTATTACCAATACAAATTTCCCGGTTTGATGAATTTGTGTTATTACTTACAATTTCCACTACTCTAGGCACCTGTGTTGTTATTCCAATCTGATTAGCAAACGAATTTCCACCATAAAATCCGTCTATATTGTCACCTTTCGAAATAAAACGATATCTTGCAACCATATCTGCATTTGGTCCAACCGATGAATGAAACAAAGTTAACTTAGGAATATAATACACCCCCGTATCATATTTCATAATTAACCCTTTATCACATAATTTTTTTAATTGCTGATTCAACGCAGATTTCGTTATATCTTCTATCTTTAAATCAGAAAAGAAAATGGGTTCTGCCTCTTTATAATTCTCTATAATATAGTCATATAGCATAAGCATTCTCCTTTCTTAACGTTTTAGATTTTGTCTTTCTATTCCATTCAGACATATTATATTCCTCTTTTAAAAATGTGTCAACAATATTCTTCCACATATTCCTTTGTAATATGTCACTATTTTCTCACTTTCAAAAACAGCGCATCTATTATCTGTCTGCGCTGTTTTTCTTATTTTCCAATATTTTAATTTCAAAACCAATAATCCATTAATACTCAATGGTAATTATTCGACATTCTTCACAACAGTTTGCTGCCACATTTGTCCTATGATTCGGTTTTAATTTCGTCACCTCCACAAAACCATCTGCTTTTTTCGCATTTTGAAATACTCCCGGTACCTCATTAGCAAAACTAAATGCTCCATCCTTGCTGCAAAACAAATATCCCTTTCTCATTTCTTTTCCACATTTTGAACACTTCATACTTCATCTCTCCTATCTAAATTCATCGTAAATTCCTCCCAAAATACCGTAGTACTTTTCTTTTATAATACATATAACTTCTACCAGAGGAACTAATATTGTCGTAATTTTCATAAGTGTTTCAATCACTTTGGCAGTCCCTGTTTTGCCTTTCCCAATTTGATCCGTCTGGATTCCCTGCCGCTTTTGCAGAAACATTTTTCCAAAATAACACCCATAAAACACAAGCAAAAGAATTATTGCTGTCACTTGAAATAGCATTTTTTCACTCCTTCCAACCTTTGTTTGCTAACATTATATAACTGTTTTATTATCTTTGATAGGTTTTGTTTTCATTAAAATGTGTTTATTTTATAGACATGGGAAAATTACGATAATAACTTTTGTATCTCCTGAACTTTTGCATTCGTTAAGTTTCGATTTGCGCCATTATGTATCACATGGTTAATGTCCTGTGCTGATTCCAGCACCTGTTTACAGTCCACCGGCGAATTACCCTGCACAAAAAATGTATATCCCTCAACCCAAACATCAACACCATAATATTTTAAAAACTGTGCCAACAAATATACCTGCCGGTTCACTTGCTTTATTGGATTTTTTACGATTTTTGTATAGGAATTTCCACTACTGCTAATCTTTGTTTTCACCCATTCATAATCATTATCTGTCCCCATTAAACTGCCACTGTAATTCTTTACTTCAATAATAAATATCCCTCTATTATTCACAATGATGTGGTCCAATTCTGTCCTTTTTCCTTCAATTTCAATCGGCACATTTGAAAAAAGCAGATCCTTTTCCTTTAGCACTTGACAAATTAAGTCACAGACATAATTCTCTCCTTGACGTCCTGCTCTCTTTTGACCAGACTCATACCCCTGACTTTTACATAGAAAAATTACCAGCAGGAGCATGCAAAAAACGAAAACAGGTCCAAGTCCTGCAATTAAAGCCATTTCCATTTTCGCTCACCTCCTGCGTCATATACTTTAACTTATCTCTCTAGTTGACCTAAAACTTATTATTTTCTATTCCAGTCAACCCATTCAGCATAAAAAGTTGACTTTATTTCTGTTTTTTCTTTTTAAGTCATCCTTTTTATCATTTTCCGTTGACTGGAATCTATCTTTTTAACATTACAGTCACCCACTTTACTTAAAAAGGTTGACTGAATATGCAACATCTCCATTTCCAGTCAACCCATTCACTAAAATCGGATGACCTATTTATATGTTTTCAATATTACGGTCAACTGCAACTACCATACCGCCCACCACCAGTTCCATAACCCTAAAACACATCCGACTTCAATGTCTCTGCTACGTTATCTTTCTGAATCTTTCTCATCGCGTAGAGCATCGTGCAAAACACAACAAAGAACACACTAAACACGGCAATCACAACACTGTACCACGGAATGTAAAAATCGAGAATCATCTGATTTCTAAGTGAAAGATAAATCAGGTATGTTACTCCCACGGAAGCAATCAGTCCAAAGAATAATCCTTTGCAGCCATACAAAATACATTCCAAATTCATCATTTTATAAAATCCGTGCCTAGTCATTCCAACAGAACGAAGCACAGCAAATTCACGACGCCGCAGCAAAATATTCGTCGAGATGGTGTTAAACACATTCGCAATCGAAATCAGCGAAATCAAAATAATAAATCCATAAGAAAAGATTTTGATGACTAACATCATTGCTCTGACGTCCTGTATTTCTCTTGCGTAATTATACAAATTTCCCGTGGAGCGGTCATTATTTTCAAGCACCTGACACATTTTCTCAGACGTCTCTGTCGGGTTATCTGAATTGTAAAGCATTACCATTAGTTTTTCAATCCCTGCCGGACAGATTTTTGCCATTGCACGTTCCGGCATGAAAAGAACCAGTCCATATCCGAGCTCATTCTCCATACCAAACGGTGCTTTGTCCAAAGTTTTTCCAATGGTAATTTTTCTTGTGTTGTAAAATTCTTTATAAGGCACAAAACGTTCAGAATTAGGCTCTGCCTCTTCGTTCAAATACTTCTCCATCCGGCACTCAAGTTCGCCATTTTTTCCTACTCTGCGCACATACACATCTTCATAATGCTTTGGCAGTTTTTTCGGGAAACACACTTCCACTTCATTTGGTATTTTATTAAACAATGGATACTTGTACATTTTGCCATCTCTCGTCTGATTCGACATCGCATCATATGCAAGAGCATCAAATTTCCCATTTGCGCCATTTTGCTTTACACACTCGTCAAATGCCTGATTCTCCATGAACACAACCGTTAGATTATCCACAAGCTGCGTTTTGGATTTAACCACATTTCCCTTTTCATCAACAGGCTCATTTAACTGTCCACCTTCTCCATCAACACCATTTCTGTATTCTTCAGAAATGCTCGAATCCGGCACAACGGCTGATATTGATGATTCTGTCGACAAATTAAAATAATACGACGATTTCGTCACGCCCTTAGTCACGCGCAGTTTATCATACAAAGCCTTACTGTCATCCGTCAAATCATCACCGACTCTTATATCACAGCTTACGGTCGATATCATAGTATTGATAGCAGTAGACATATAATCACAAAAACTAGTGGCAGAAATAAATAACACAACGCTGACAAACAAGGAAAAAACAGTTGCTCTGTATTTTTTTCGGTTTCTCTTAAAATTCTTGGAAGCAAGTGTTCCCTCTAAACCAAATAATTTGCCGGTAAGTTTCCATGTTTTTACTTTGTTTGCACGAATTTTAATATCCTGTGACTGGCGTATTACTTCGATTGCTGAAGTGCGCAGTGCCTTTCTCGCCGGCAGATACGCAGAAATCAAAACCGTGAAAAAGCCAATCAATGCTGCCAGCAAAACAGCCCAGCCGGCCGCTGACATATGAAGCCTGAGTGCTTCTCCGTATTCCTCAATTCCTTGATTTAACATATTGGACATCAGATCACTGACAAAGTAAAAAGTAACCGACATGCCACCAATTCCAGCCAAAACACCGATTGGAATTCCAATGGCGCTCAATACCGACGCCTCATATAATACATTGCGTCGAAGCTGCTTTCTCGTCGCTCCGATGGAGGATAAAAGTCCATACTGACGCTTTCTCTCGTTGACCGAAATAGAAAAAGAATTTCCAATCAAAGCAATTGAGCCAAACATAATAATTGCAATTAAAATGCCCATCAGTCCACCTAGCACTCTAAACACAGAACCACTTGCATTACCACTGTAAATTAAATACATACGGTTGGTATCTTTCAACGGATCTGCTACCGTCCCTTTCATTTTCTGCGGTTTTATCTGCTTTAAAAAGTCCGCGGTCTTCCTGCCATCTTTCAAACTCACATAAACACTTCCACCATAATCCGGTCCACCGTTCGCTGCCTTCGTAAACACATAATAGCCCGCTGACATTGACTGGTCATAGAGCGGATTTAAATAAATACCAACAACATGATATGCCGTTTTCCCTGATTCTACAAACGTCTCATCATCTTCGTTGAGATAAGAATCATCTTCCCACAGCTGATTCTTATTTTTCAAAACCCGAAGTCCTTTTGGCAGAGAAATCACATCTCCCACCTGATAAGAAACACCTGCATTTGTCTCTAATGAAGCCGGCAGAATAATTTCATTTTCATTCTTTGGCATCCGTCCCTCTTTCATATAAAAAGGGAGAAGAGTTTCATAGTCACCGTTCAAACCACCAATGTATAAATACGGAGAGGTTTCATTTTTACTGTGCGGAAGTTTCGCATAACCAATATTCTGAATGGATACCTGTTTTTCTACTTCCTTCTTTTTTGAAATCTCGTCTATCTGCTTCATTGAAATATTCGACACAACACCATGCCAGCAGCCATTTTGTTTCTCCGTAACTTCCAGTAAAAATTGCTGCACACTGCTGACCGTTGTTGTTACTGCCGTCAGCATAGCAGTCGATAAAATAATGCCAATAATCGTAACAATCGTTCTTGTACGATTTAATTTTAATGACTTAATTGCAAATTTATGAAATACATTCATCCCCGAATCACCTCATCTCTTGTAATCCCGCCATCTTCAATTGCGATAATTCGGTCTGCCTGCAATGCGATATTTTCATCATGCGTAATCACAATCAATGTCTGATTGTACTTCTTATTTGACGCTTTTAGTAACTGAATAATTTCCTGACTATTCTTGGAATCAAGGTTTCCCGTCGGCTCATCTGCCAGTACAACAAGCGGCGACGTCATCAATGCCCGTCCAATCGAAGTTCTCTGCTGCTGTCCACCGGATAATTCATTGGGAAGTTTTTTCTCCTTACCTTCCAGTCCCAGTGTCGCAACCAACTCCGTCAAAAATTCCTGATTCACTTCCCGCCCGTCCATCAAAACCGGAAGTGTCATATTTTCCAAAACATTCAAAATAGGAATTAAATTGTAAAACTGATAAATAAGTCCAACCTGCCTGCGTCTGAAAATTGCTAACTGGTCTTCTTTCTGTTGATACACATCGACACCGTCGAAATAAACTTTTCCTTTCGTTGGACGGTCCACACCGCCGAGAATATGCAAAAGTGTCGATTTACCGGAACCGCTCGGTCCGATGATTGCAACAAATTCTCCTTTTTTTACAGAAAAAGAAACATCATTTAGTGCTACGACCTCATTTTCACCTTTTCCATATACCTTTGATAAATGTTCTACCTGAATCATATTCATCCTCCTCATTATTTTGAATTCTTCTTTAGTGTAGCAGGATGGAATGACTCTGCCGTGACTCTTAAGTGACAATTTCGTCACTTACACCGTTCCCTTATAAAACCGAATTTCAAATTTCGCACCGCCATTTATCCCATTCGTTGCGGAAAGTGTCCCCTCCTGTGCCACAACAATCATGCGCGCCAACGCAAGACCAATCCCCACACTGCTGTCTGCGGAATTTTTTCCTTTATAAAAACGATCGAAAATATGCGGTAAATCTTCTTTGTCAATTCCAGCTCCATTATCCGAAACTGTAATTTCCGTATATAAATGATTTTCCGCTGCCCGAATGCAAATCTCCCCACCGGCCGGCGTATGTTCCATGCAATTCTTTACAATATTTCCAACCGCCTCGCGAAGCCAGTATTCATCACCACAAAGCGAAACCATGTCCGTGCAGTCAATAACCAGATTCTGCTCTCTTAACTCCATCGGAATCAAGAAATCCTGCACCGACTTTTTCAGTAAATCCGACACATTAACCGTCTTTTTTTTCATAGACACCGTTCCTGCGTCCAATTTCGCCATCTTTAATAACGCTTCAATCAGCCAGTCCATATGAACTAAGAGCTGCTCCAGTTCATGTAATAATCTCTGCCTGTCCGCCTCATTCTTTTCTCCCCGCAAACGCGAAACAATTAAATTTATTGCCGTGAGCGGCGTTCGAATCTGGTGGGAAATATCCGCAATAGAATTCAGCAGATACTTTTTATCTTCCATCAAAAGATTTGCCTGATGATTTAATTTATTCATCATTTTCCGGATTTCTGTCCGCAAAATAGCAAGTTCGCCTTCCTTTTCTCCCCCTACATCGACGTATTCAAATACATGCAGAAAATGCTGGACTTCATCTGCCAGTCCGGCGATTTTGCGATACCGGATAACAGAAGAGCTAAAGTGTATCACGGCAAAGATAACTGCACAAAAAAGGCACAAATAAAGTCCCCTCACCGATGCCAAATACCACCCCAAAAAGGCTGTCAGCAAAACTGCAAACAGCCAAATAATTCCCTCTTTTTTTATTTCCGGATTTCTAAAATACCCCATAGCCCATCCCCCGTATTGTTTTTATAATCTCCGGTTTCGCCGGTTCTTTCTCAATCTTTTCCCGAAGTCTTTTAATATAAACAGTAAGCGTATTGTCATTCACAAAGTCACCTGCCACGTCCCAGATTGCCTCTAACAACTTCTCTCTGGAAAGAACCATCCCTTTGTTTTGGAATAATATCAATAAAATCCGGTACTCTAAAGCGGATAAAAATATTTCATTACCATCACGCTTTACCACTGCTTTCCCAGTATCAATCGTAATACCTCCCGACTCTAAAACCGCGGATGTTTTACCGCTACGGCGCAGTACAACACCAATTCTCGATACCAGTTCACGTGGGCGGAATGGTTTACTGATATAATCATCCGCCCCCATATCAAGTCCTGTCACAACACTGTATTCATCGCCGGACGCCGTAAGAAATATTACCGGTATATCTGTATTCTGCTTAATGTAGGAACAGATTGCAAAACCATTGCCATCTGCAAGTGAAATATCTAACAACACAAGGTCATAATTTTTCTCTTCTAATAGTTCAATGGCCTGCTTCTGTCCAAATACTGACTCAACAAAAAAACCTTCCTGCTGTAAAAACACACAAAGATTTTCTACAATTGTCTTATCATCTTCTACCAGTAATAGTTTACTCATTTTATGCCTCTTTCAGCAGTGCAAAGCTCTTCAAACTTGCATTTCCCTGACCACGAAAAGTAAAGTACAATGGCTGTACACCATCCGGTATTGAAATTTCCGTTTCATAATCTTCCCATACATTCGTATAAACAATGTGTAATTTCGCAAGCACTTCCCCATCAATTTCATTTCGCACCTCAATATCGCCATCTGCATATCCTCTTGTTGTAATGCGAATTCTCCTAACTCCTTGTATATCAAAATATTTAAATCCTGCCGTAGCTGAATTTTGAATATTACCAATATACCCAATTTCTTCATCGCCATCTCTGCCATCCTGCATAACTTTTGGGAATTCATCACCCCCAACGTAAACCGATTCTTTATCTGTATACAAATGACATGCCAGATATGCCGGATATTCACCCTCGCCTCTTAATGGTCCTCCATTTAAGCCACAAGACGTAATTTCGGCCTGTTTAATATTCCCTTTATCATCAATCTCAAGAAGTTCCGCACAGCCTTGTCTGCTATACCAGGAACCATTTGTGTGACGATGATAAAAAATGTACCAATCCTCGCCTATCTGCACCATACTTCCGTGATTGTTTGCGCCATAGGCCACAGGACGGTCTGCCTTTTTATAAGAGTCAATTCCTAAATCACAATTGCTGACAATAACGCCTTGATACGTAAATCCACTCACCGGGTTATCGCTTACAGCATAACAAAGTTCATGCATAACTTCTGATGAGTAAATGAAATAGTATGCGTTTCCTCTCTTGCGGATAGAGGAAGCCTCAAAAAATGCGTGGCCTTCAAATCCAGTTCCTTCACTATATTCACATCCTGGCACAACCCGCACGGGCTCTTCTTCAATCGTCAACATATCGGATCCTAATACTGTCACAAAAGCCCCAGTTCTCGATTTATCACCCGAGGCACAAGCTCCAGTGTATAAATAAGTTTTATCTCCTTCTGTCAATACGCCTGGATCAAACTGCGGTTCATCCGTTTCCCGCTCACCAAGACGTACACCATTTTTATCATGGACATATCCTAAAAATTCATATTTTCCAGCCGGCGTATCGCAAACGGCTACTGAAACGATTGAAACTTTATCCAGTACATAATACAGATAGTATCGACCATCCGGTCCTACTGTTACATCCGGTGCATACAAGCACATTTTTCCATCCGGATTTAACGGATCATCTGTTTTTCGATAAATAGTACCCTCGTATCTCCAGTTACCCAAATCATCCACTGGTGCAGACCAGCAAACGTAATCCCCCATACAAAATACATAACCATTGTAAAAATCATGTGAGCCATACACATAAACTCGTCCATTAAATACATATGGTTCCCCATCCGGTACATACTCCCAAGATGGCAAGTATGGATTCAAAGCCTGTTTTTTCATTCCTAATATCCTCCTTTACTTGCTTTCCCTCAAATTTTCTCTTATAGCAAGCATTTTACCACAAGTAATAAAAAGTGAAAACCCTAAAAAAAAGAAAGTGTCGAAAATACTTAGTTCTCAACACTTTCCTTACGTTTTAATTAGACAAATAAATTATTTAGCATAATCCACTACTCTGGATTCACGAATCACATTGACTTTAATCTGACCCGGATACTGTAATTCTGCCTCAATCTGTTTGGACAAATCGCGGGCAAGCAATACCATCTCGTCATCATTAATCTGATCCGGAATTACCATCACTCGAACTTCTCTACCTGCCTGAATAGCAAAAGACTTATCGACTCCCTTAAAGCTGTTGGAAATATCTTCCAATTGTTTCAATCGGTTCGTGTAGGTTTCTAATGTTTCACGACGTGCACCGGGACGTGCTGCTGAAATTGCATCTGCCGCCTGAACTAAGCAGGCAATCATGCTCTCTGCTTCCACATCACCATGATGAGCCTCTACCGCATTAATAACAAGAGCTGATTCTTTAAATTTACGACACAACTCAGCGCCGAGCTGAATATGAGAACCTTCCATATCATGATCGACTGATTTACCGATATCATGTAATAATCCGGCACGTTTCGCCATACGAACATCCACGCCAACCTCACCAGCCAAAAGTCCCGACAAATGTGCCACTTCAATCGAATGCTTCAATGCATTCTGACCATAACTGGTACGGAATTTCATCTTACCTAACAGACGAATCAGCTCTGGATGAATTCCATGTACGCCTACTTCAAGCGCTGCTTCCTCGCCCTCTTCACGAATCATTGTTTCAACTTCTTTTTTGGCTTTTTCAACCATTTCTTCGATGCGGGCCGGATGAATTCTTCCGTCCACAATCAATTTTTCAAGTGCAATTCTGGCAACTTCACGACGAATCGGATCAAAACCTGACAAAATTACGGCTTCCGGCGTATCATCAATAATTAAATCAATACCGGTCAGATTCTCAAGAGTACGAATATTTCGTCCCTCGCGACCAATGATTCTTCCTTTCATTTCATCGCTTGGCAATGGCACAACAGAAATCGTTGTCTCAGATACATGGTCAGCAGCACACTTCTGAATTGCCGTAACCACATAATCTTTTGCCTTTTTATTGGCCTCGTCTTTCGCCTGACGCTCCAATTCTTTTACCAAAACTGCTGTCTCATGTTTTACATCTTCTTCTACAGTCTTCAATAAGTATTCTTTTGCTTGTTCGGAGGTGAGTCCGGAAATCTTCTCAAGTTCACGCAAATGACTTTGACGGAGTTCGGCAACTTTTTCCTTCTCCTTTTCAAAGTTTGCTTCTCTCGAATTTAACTTTGATTCCCTTTTCTCGAGTGCATCCAGCTTTTTGTCTAAGGTCTCTTCTTTACCTAACACACGTTTCTCGTAACGCTGAATCTCGGCTCTTCGCTCCTTGGTCTCTTTTTCAAGATCATTTTTTGCTTTCAGATTTTCCTCTTTTGCTTCCAAAAGAGCCTCGCGTTTCTTCGTCTCTGCTGTCTTTAATGCATCGTCAATGATTTCTCTGGCTTTCTCCTCTGCGCTTCCCACCTTAGCTTCTCCCACTTTGATGTGATAATTTATCGCGCTTTTCCATGAAATCAGTGCTGCTGCCGCTATCAAAACAACAACGACTACAATAGCTACAATCACGTGTGCAACCTCTAATGTAAGCACTAGGGTGCACCTCCTTATTTTATTCATGCATGCTGCTTTAGGGCATACATACAACATATAGTATATTACACGGAATCTACTGTCTTGTCAAGGCAACACATAGATTTTCTGGTGTGTATGCCTCCCCAAATAAGAACTCATCTGCCATGTACTCTAAATTCCATTCCGAGTGCTCTACTTCTTTAGCATAAATACGCGCCGTAACCACCTGGTCATCCACTGTAAATTCACCATTTTGCTCTGCCATCCGCAATGTATTCATATCGCGCACCATCAAAAAGCTTGTCACAGCCAGTTTCATTTTTCCAAGAAAATCATAATCGTCTACACAACGTGCCAGACACAAAAAACAATAATACACAATTAATTGTTCTTTTTCATATTCCCGATTTTCATTATTTAACAAATCATCATATGCTTTCCTGTCAGATATGTATTGCTTCCGTCCTACTTCCGAATCCATATACCGCTTCTGAAAACTCAACAAAAGTTCGTCCCATTCCGCTCGGATGCTTTCTAACGAGCTAAATAAGCGCAGCCGTTCCAAAAACAGACCATACTGTTTTTCTTCTGTTACAGCCTTTATTTCTACAATAGTAGTGTCATTAAAATACAGTTCTATCGGGATTTTATGAATATCCACAATCGAATCTTGATTCAAACAATCCTGTACTTTTTTTGCATATTCTAAACAAGCACAAACCCTTTCTTCTACACGAATCGAACGATTTTGTAATATCGCAATCGCCTGATTTCTCGCCAACTGAATTTCATCTGCTAATACCTGCTCATCTTCCGTTTCTTCCCACGGAAATGGCTCACTGATTTCTTTCTCCACTACTTTCATTTTTTCTTTATTTCTATAAATAAGACGTCCTGCCTCCGGACAACTGGCACTTAACGCTAATTCTCTTGCCCCGCCATATTCCAGAAAGTCCCGTGGTGTATCCGTACAGACGTCACAAAGAGCCTGCTCACCCAATTCCTGATAAATCACACACAATTGATTTTCGTTTAAAAATGGACACCGCCTGTCCTCTTTGAGGATAAAACCATGGCTTTCATATGCATCTTCCTCGTCATTTTCATATTCCTTAATATTCTGACGCAGCATTTCTCCAAATGCGCCACCTACTGTTTTATAATATTCATAACTTTTGTCATCAATATCAATTTCCCAGCCAGCACAGCATGTATCTTCACACGCACCGGCAATGCATGAAAATTTTTCATAGTAATCCGGGTATCGAAATATCATCTTTTATGCCTCCCTTGGTTGTCTGGTAATAGTATAGCAGAAAATGGGAAGTTAGGCAAAAAAGGATTGCTGGCAGTTTGTGTCAAGTGTTCGTTGGCACTTTTTTTGTTTTCAGTAATTCCGTAGAAAAGCTTTGCGTCTCGTGGGCACTCTCGCTCGTTGAGTGCGTAGCGGTATGGGCACTGAAACTACCAGTGGTCTCCGCTCCGCTTCGGTCGTTGCATAACAGAAGTCCACCGGACTTCTTGCAACTCATACCGACGTACTCAAAACCCACCCGTCACAAAGTTTTTCTACGGAATTACCGGAATACAAAGGAACCGGCAGCGAACATTTGTCACAAACCCGTCACTCCAAACTCTTTTTTTCAATATTCCTATCATAAGTATTCTCTTCCCTCACAAGCATTGGTTCCTCAGTCGCTATGTCACGGATATATTCTATCGGTTTATCGGTGCACTCACTGATAAATTCCAATGGTTGTCCCATGGACAACATCTTTTTAATAATGCTATTCTGTGTTCTTTTTTCTCCTTGTTCTATTCCCTCCTCTCGTCCTTCTTCTCGTCCTTCTTTTCTGCCTTCCTCTAAACCTTCTTTTTTTCCTTCCTCAAAAAATTCATGTGAACTGTAGTATTTCATAATCTCATCTTCTCCTTCCCGGCACTCTTTCACACTTTTTATAATGTGTCCAAAACATACATCTTCATTTTCTTCTGTTGTTTCTTTTATGTAGCGCAGTAAATGGTCTAATTCACTGTCATCGCCCAATGGAATTTCCAAATTAATATACAACTCATGCACTCCATTTCCCACAGGATACTGTGTGCTGTATGTTCCTTCCCTGTCACGCACTGTGCGAAAAATTTCATACACCGTCTGACCGCCTCCAATAAAATCATTCATTGTGATATATATATGATACACATCCGGCAGTTCATAATATACAACTCATGCACTCCATTTCCCACAGGATACTGTGTGCTGTATGTTTCCTCCCGGTCACGTACTGTGCGAAAAATTTCATACACCGTCTGACCACCTCCAATAAAATCATTCATTGTGATATATATATGATACACATCCGGCAGTTCCTTGTATGATTTCCCTTTTTTCAAAAGGTGTGTGTCAATACTTCCATTGCAGTATCTCACGCGCCGCATATGGTCGTCGTCATCCGATATCTGAAACTCTACATGAATCGGCTCTTCTCCCGCCGTCTCTGCCAGAATATCCAGCACTACACTGCGATACTGCAGATTGGTGATATCGTACTGCGACGTCACCTCTGTGACCTCATAGCCTTCCCCTAAAATAATCCGTACCAAGTCCTGACAGGCCTCCTTGTCACGGAACACTACTCTGGAAAATAAATCACTGATGAGATTCATCTTCCGAGGCAGGTTTTCAAATATTGTCTGATTCATAGAATCATTTCCTCCTTTCCTGTGGTGTTTCCACAAAAGGCAGGAACATTTATATACAATCCTGCCCTATTCTTTTTTTCCGGAATAAAGCAAGAGTCTTTAATAAAATAATCATAGAATCTGGATACTAAGTCTGAACCATTGCTTTTCTAGATATTTGTATTATATATTGTTACATGTGCTATGTCAAGTATCTTTTCGCGCCACAAAAAGTCGTGAAACGACTTGGTTTTAAATACGTCGGTATGTGTTGCAAGAAGTCCGGTGGACTTCTGTTATGCAACGACCGAAGCGGAGCGGAGACCACTTGTAGTTTCAGTGCCCATACCGCTACGCACTCAATTAGTGGGAACGCCCACAAGACGGAAAATTTTTCTACGGAATTACGGAAAACAAAAAAGTGCCAACGAACACTTGACACAAACACATATGAAATAAAAATGGCTTGTACCAAACATTTCTGCTATAATATTCTCAAAGGGGGTTTTATCATGCCATCGGAAAAAGAAAAATTTGTAACCAAACAATATGTCCCTATGGGCGAGCCAATCGTGCAGAATGATCACACGATTATTTACCATGTGAAATGTCTTTGTGAGCCGGGCAAACCGGACGGCATTTTGAAAATGTACCGCCAGCAGAACCGCGAAGCACTTTACAAACGGTTGTATCAGCTTGATTACAGCGAGTGGCCGCACATTTATAATGTGAAATATTTTGATGGAAATACTTTAGTCGTAGAAAAATACTTAGAAGGAAATACTTTAGAAGAACTTCTGAAACAGAACAAAGAAAATAACACTGTTTTTTCCGAAGAAGAAGCCTACCGAATTATGAGTAAACTCTGCGAATGTATTGCAGGATTACTGCGCCCGGATCCGCCAATTATTCATTCCGATATCAAACCAAGTAACATTTTTATCACCTCAGCAGGCGCTGTAAAACTGCTTGATTTTGTCAATGATAAAACACCAAAAAGAAAACACGAAAAGAAACTTATTTCTCTGCTTGGCATGATTTTTCACCGAATGCTTACAGGCAGCGCACCGGCAAACAAAAAATGCACTTACGAAGGACGATACGAATCCGTCATCCGTAAGTGCTTAGAGAAAAATCCTGAGCAGCGCTACCAAAGCATTTCCGAGCTGAAAGAAGACCTCAAAGAGGCAAAAGAACGTGCGCCAAAAAATATTGTTTCAAAAACCGCCGGAATTCCTTATGCGCTGACGTTTCCTTTTCAAGGAGCCATTCTTGCCTTTGAGTGGATTCTTATCTGCTTCTTTTTAAAAAAGGAGCAGACGTCTGCTATGTGTCTGTTTGCTATTGCTTTTTTCATTCATTTTGTACTTTTTTTAGCAAGACGCCATGCATTTTTCCAAAAACGAAACATTCAAATCAGCACCGCACGCAAAGCCCTCCCGCTGCTGATTCTTGCTCTTGTGCTCGCTTTGCTGTCACAGATTGTTCCTTTCTTAATTTTTTAATGAGAACACATTACTCAACCAGTTTACTTTCTTTCATGGCAATTACTCGGTCAACCGGATATTTACAGCTCTTATAATAACTGGATGAAAATAGGGCATATGTGTATGTTCCATACACTGCTGCACCCTTAACCATCGGCGGCATCGTCGTCACTTTCATCGCCGTATTTTTGAGAACCTTTCCATTACTCTTTGGCGAAGCAAAGGACGGTTTATAAGTGCGAAGTTGTGAAATATAACCGCTTTTCGCCTTTTTCGTACGGTAACTTCTCGTCAAAATCATCGTACCTGCTGAGTCAAACGTGATTCCCTGAGTTTTGCTTGGTACATCCATGGTATAAGCCGGTGAAAGAGAAGGCAATGTTGCCTTATTATTAACCTGGTAACCTTTCATCGTCGATGTTGCCTGACGGAATGTTCCAATCCACAACACATTGTTGTAATATCCCATAAAGGACGCTGTTGAATCCAGTGTTGAAATACTTTTGTATGCTGCCAATTCTGTATAAGAAGTTCCCGCATTTACTGCATTTGTCACAACAGAATATGGGAAACTGGCAACCGCCTTTCCTTTAGAAATCCATACATTCGTTCCATCATAGGCAATTCCACCCACTTTTGCTTTACTTGGTAAAACAATGGTTGTAATATATGATTTTGATGAGCGGCTTACAACATAAACCACTGAATTCAGCTCTTTTTTGTAATCATATGCCGTAATGAGGAAATAACTGCCTGCCAAACACAATCCCTGAGGTACCATCGTTGTACAGGAAAATCCGGCAACATTTGTCGTCTTCATGCCCGGTATTGCGAAACTTTTATTATAATTCATGGCACTTCTCATTTTTTTGTATGTCTTATAAGCCGGTGATTTCGTAAACGCAGCCTTTGTGCTGTATTTCTTGGCACCCTTTGATGTCGCTGATACTGCGGCCGTCTTAGCAGAAACCGCTGTGGATAATTTACCTTCAATTTGTGTTCCTGATACTTCACAGTATGCAGCCACACGATAATAATAAGTCGTGTTCTGTGGCAGGGATTTAATCAAATAACTAACTGTATCTGCCCCTTTCACAACTGCTGTCTGCTGATATACGGATTCGGAGGACTTACGAGAATAAATATAATAACCACTCGCTCCTGTCACCTTGTTCCACGAAAGCATAACCCGGTTTGAACCACCTCTTGCCGTCACTGTCGGCGCATCCAATTCATATAATGTCGGATTCACTGTGGCTGTTGCAGCCGGCGTCGCACTTGCTGTTGCAGTCGGCGTCGCACTTGCTGTTGCAGTTGGAGTCGCAATCGAAGCAGCACCTCCGCTAGCTGTCCCCGGGGTACCGGTTCCTCCCTCTTTTTCCGTGTTAGCCGCTGCCTGCACGGGTACCATCGTAACGAAAAGTGCCAATGTAAGACAGCCGGCAATGCATTTCATCCATGTTTTCTTCTTCATGTATGTAGCCTCCCTTAAATTTGATGACCTCACTATAACGCAAGAATTTGTCAGGCAAATGAAAAAACAATGTCACTTTTTTGGCATTATAAAAGAAATGTTGTGATATCGAAAAAAATCCGCTATACTCAAAAAGAAAAATTTGTTTTAACGGCGTTACCGATTATAAGAAATGAGGATATACAATGACAGATAAAGATTTATGCATAGAAACCGAAGAAATACAGACCGACGGCAAAGATACCTATTACTGCCATCGTTACGAACCAACACCTTATGAAGTTTTAGATGAGTTATTCACCTTTTACACACCGAATAAAACAGATGTCTTCGTTGACTACGGATGCGGCATGGGACGTTTGAACTTTTATATAGAAAAGAGGTATTCTCTATGTTCTACAGGCGTAGAGTATTCGCCCGTTTATTATGATAAAGCTCTGGAAAACAAAAAAACATATAACGGAAGCAAAGACAAGATACACTTCGTAAATTGTAAAGCCGAAGATTATCTTGTCTCAAAAGAAGAAACTGTTTTTTACTTCTTTAATCCGTTTTCACCGGAAATTTTTCACGGTGTTATTAACCGTATCTTGGATTCGTTTGAAAAATATCCAAGAACCATCACACTCATTCTCTACTATCCGGAAGATGACACTGTTTTTTATTTGGAGCGTCATACAACATTTGAGAGGATAGATGAAATTGCTGCCTCTGACGCCGTTTACAAAGACCGTAGAGAGCGATTTTGCCTTTATCGGATTACTATCTAGGAATCTGCCCCTTCTGCCGGACTGCAGTAACGCTCCCAAGACGCTTCCGATTTTTCAAACACAACACAGAACCAGTATGTGTCAACTTCCTCTTCGTCTTCTTCCTGCGGCACATCAATGCCAAACTCGGCACTTTTTCTGCCATCAATTTCACCGAGAACAACCGTAAACACCGTTCCTTTTTCAAAACGGGATACTACCGATTCCACCGCCGGTTCCGGCACATCTTCATCCAGAATTTCTCTTTGCAGATTTCCATCCGCATCATAATATTTCATACCCTCTTTTACAAGACGCTTCATCTGCGCCTGTAAAAGCGTAAGCGTTATTTCTCCACAATACATATCCTGAAATCTGCCATTCTGCGAATTTCCAGCTTTTACAGTGGCACCACCAAAAGTAAATGTCACCTCATCCTCGCTCATCTGAAAAGAAACAATCGGCGAATCATCAAATGACAACTGCTCGAATTCATCTACACATCGAAACTTCATATTACTTTCCTCCATTTATTATCTGCCTTTTAGTATACCCAATTTTTTCTCACTTGACAAGTTGGTTTATATGTTATAAACTTAATTTAGTTTATAGTTTATAAACCAACAAAATAATAAAGGGGGATAATTTTTATGAAAGGAACTGTTATGTCGGAGAGTGAATTATCATTTGCCCGCATTGTATGGGAAAATGCACCACTTCCTTCCGGTGAACTGGTAACTCGCTGCAACGAAGAACTCGGATGGAAAAAACCGACCACTTACACCGTTTTGAGAAATCTCTGTCAGGCGGGTATTTTTGAAAATAAACAAGCCATGGTTTCTGTACTTGTTTCCGAAGAAGATTATTTGGCAAGAGAAAGTGAGCAAATCGTAAATGAGCGTTTCGGCGGTTCTATTTCACATTTTGTCACTGCTTTTGCCACAAAAACAAAATTAGATAAAGAACAGATTCAGGCCTTACAGGATTTTATTGACCACTGTGAAGAATAGGATGGGAGGAGTTTTATGGATTTGTCATCATTTTTAACCTTTCTTGGTGAGCGCACTTTTTTTGTCAGTATTACGATTTTAGTATTACTTGCCATCCGTCCTCTGGCAAAAAAGCTGCCTAGAAACGGCATGTATTTTCTGTGGGTCATTTTAGTACTCCGCATATTGTGTCCGGTAAACTTTACCGGCATTTACCACCTGCTGCCTGCTGCCAATGCCACGAACGCCCAAATAAAACAGGAACTTTCCTTTGGCGGTGCCATGAACCAATACCGCCTAAGTCCGGTGCAGCAAAAACGGTTTCAAAGCAAGCAGCAAACCGAACCATCCGTTCTGACACATTCGCTCCCTGAAAAACAACCAGAAGAAATCCGGGACTTTTCTCTTTCGGATAAACTTCCCGCCTTTCTATTTATTTTGTGGCTTAGCGGGGTTTTTGTCTGTGTCTTTCATCTTTTTTATTCTTATTATAGGGATAAAAAAATGTTAAAAACGGCGGTAAAAACAAAAAACTGCTGCTATATCCATTCGGGACTTGATACGCCATTTGTCTTTGGCTTTTTCAAACCACGCATTTATATACCGGAAAACACAAAAAACAGCGCTTATAAATTTTTGCTCGCTCACGAAAAATATCATATCCGCCGTCAGGATTTCCGTATCAAGCCAATTGCCTTCTTTGCCTTTTCGCTGCTGTGGTTTAATCCTCTTGGCTGGGTTGCCTGGCATCTGATGCAGAAGGACATGGAAATTTCGTGCGATGAAGCAGTCATTAAACAGATGCCTTTTGAAGAACGAAAAGCTTATTCGCATCTACTGTTGCAAATGGCAGCCGCCAAAAGCCGCCCTCTTTGCACCAATGCAGCGTTTGGCGCTGATATTATTGAAGAAAGGATTTTGCATATTATGAAATTCAAAAAACCAACAAAACTTATCACATGCTTTACCGTAATCGCGGTTTTTCTGTGTGCCTGCGGTGTCGGCTCGACGCCGGTTACAAAGGAAGAGAGCTCTACCAATGCTCCTTCTCAAAAATCGCCCGACGTATTTGTAGAGAATGCCATCAACTGCCCGCAGATGGATGACAACAATTACGTTTATTATTACAGCAGACTTATGTTGAATCCAAAGAAAAATCTCGTGTGGCTTGGCTCCAAATACAACAAAAACTCTTATGAATTTGTCTCTTACATGATGTTTGAGAAAAAGGAAAATTCATTTGAAGAGGTCGAAACAAATTGGAGTGACACATTAAACGAAACAATGAAAAACAGAAGCGGCTACATATATGATTCCTGGTACGCCTCCGATGAATCCCTTTATGTCGTAATCATGGAAACAAGCATGAACCCTCTTATTTATAATGCGAACCAGGAAAAATATAAAAAACAGTATGAAGAGCTGAATCCACTGTTATTCCACATTTCAAAAGATGGGAAAACAGCAAGAGAAATCGATTTATCCGCTCTCGCCTCACCAAACGGAGAAAAAAATAAAGACCTGGCAGTTGCTTTTATCCCTCTTTCGGACGGCCGCTATTTAGTAAATTCATTATCCGACGACACCCCGGAAAAAGGATTGGTATTTGCAGAATCTACGGATACCGTTGTTAAAAAAATGTCGAATCGTATCCGGGGCAATGCAATTTCCTCAATTCAGACCGGAAATGATTTTCTCTGTTATGTTGCCTATCAAGGAAATGAGGACCTTGTCACTGTAGAAGTGCAGGATTACAACGAAAAGAATAAATACTCTCTCGATTGTTCGGCAGCCTGTGATAATGGCACTGCATCCTATGCAAATTGCCATTTTGCACTTGGTGTATGGGAGGATGAAATTCTTCTTGTTTCAAAAAAAGGAGTATTTCGTGCTGAATATGGCGACAAAGCCTTTACAAAGGTTACTGATTTTAAAACAGATAACATCTACTACCTTACCTTGGACCGCTACCAGATTGATCGACTCGCCATGTGGGTCACAGGCGAAAATTCTTTCTATCTTCTTCTTAATCCGACAGATAACGAGAAGACAAGTGACTACAAAATCGGTTATTACACCAAAGGAAAATAAACATGACAAAGGGAGCAGTAAATCTGCTCCCTTTGTCTTTATACATTATTATATAGGAAAATCAAAAAGTAATTATTATCTCTGTACACGACCGGAGCCATCGCCACCAGCCAGTTTCAAAACTTCATCCATGGAAACCATGTTGTAATCTCCTTCGATGGAGTGTTTCAAACAAGACGCAGCTACAGCAAACTCGATTGTTTCCTGTGGACCATACTCGTTCAAGCAGGCACAAATCAAACCGCCGCCAAAGCTGTCGCCACCGCCTACACGATCAACAATATGCATTTTATATTTCTTGCTGAAGTAATAATCTTTTCCATCATACAACATAGCGGACCAATTATTATCATTTGCAGAAATGGACTCACGGAGAGTAATTGCAACTTTCTCAAATCCAAAACGGTCTGCCAACTGTTTGGCAACATCTTTGTAACCCTCACGGTTTACTGTACCTGTTGTAACATCTGTACCTTTGGAAGTAATACCAAATACATCTGCGGCATCCTCTTCATTAGCGATACATACATCAACATACTGGCAAAGTTCAGCCATCACCTTACCTGCTTTTTCTTTACTCCACAATTTATTGCGGTAGTTCAAATCACAGGAAATCGTAACACCTGCTTCTTTTGCAGCTTTACAAGCCTCTAAACAAATCTCAGCAACTTCATCATTCAGTGCAGGAGTAATTCCGGTAAAATGGAACCACGAAACACCTTCAAAAATCTTTTTCCAGTCAAAATCTGATTTAGAAGCTGTTGCAATGGAAGAACCTGCACGGTCATAAATAACTTTGGATGGTCTCTGGGAAGCACCTTTTTCCAAATAGTAAATACCGACACGGTCACCACCGCGCACAATATCTGTTGTGTCAACACCATATTTTCTCAAAGAATTTACAGCAGCCTGACCAATCTCATGTGCAGGAAGTTTTGAAACAAATTTTGCATCCAAACCATAGTTTGCAAGGGAAACTGCAACGTTTGCCTCACCACCGCCAAAAGTTGCACCAAGTGTATCTGCCTGTACAAAACGATAATATCCTTCCGGTGCCAGTCTCAACATCAATTCACCAAATGTAACTACTTTCTTTGCCATTTTCATTCATCCTCCAAAATTCTTTTTAATAATTAACCGCGGATTTTCTTTACCAATGCGGCTGCATCAGCGGTCATTTTCTGAATCTCATCAAATTTACCGGCTTTTACCAAATCACCTTTTACCATCCAGCTTCCGCCGCATGCTAAAATACGGTCATACTCAAGGTACTCTTCTACATTGTTCAAATTAATACCACCGGTTGGCATAAACTGAAGCATTGTATAAGGAGCTGCAACTGCCTTAATCATCTTCAAACCGCCTGCCGGCTCAGCAGGGAAGAATTTTACGACGTCAAGTCCCATCTCAATCGCCTGCTCCATCTCACTTGGTGTCTGTGTACCAGGTGTAACCGGAATGTCACGGTCGATACAATACTTTACAACTTTCGGATTAAATCCAGGACTTACAATAAATTTAGCACCGGCAGCAACTGCACGGTCTACCTGCTCAGTTGTCAAAACTGTTCCTGCACCAACAAGCATTTCCGGATACTTCTCAGAAATGATACGAATCGACTCTTCAGCTGCTTCGGTACGGAATGTAACCTCTGCACAAGGAAGTCCGCCCTCGCACAATGCTTTTGCCAATGGCTCTGCATCCTTTGCGTCATCAAGTACAACAACCGGAACAATACCAATTTTTTTGATTTCTTCTAAAACCTTGTTCATAATAGCCTCCATTTTTATCTTTACTTTTTTTGTATCATATGATATTCTACTATTGTTCCACATTGTGAAACGGTATTTCACATCGTGAACCATGATTTTATTATACTGCATTTCTTCTTATTGTCAACAAAAAAGCAGTAAAATATAAAGAAACAAAGGGAGAATTTTTATGGAATCCAAAAATCCAATTCAGGTTGCTGATAAATTATTTCTTGTTCTGGAAACACTTGCAAAGACCGGTCCGATTGGACTGTCGGATTTATGCCGAGAAGTTTCTTTGAACAAAACAACCGTGCACCGCCTGTTAAATTCACTTCTTTACATGGGATATGTGCGGCAGGACACGCAAACATCCCGCTACAGCTTAAGTTTTAAAATATGGGATATTGCAAACCAATTTGTCTCAAAAATTGATATTGTGGAAGAGGCTCGCCCAAGCCTTCGGGAACTCGCAGCGAAAACCGGCGAAACCGTCCATCTCGTGCAGATTGATGGGATTCATGCGATTTATATCGCCAAGGAAGAATCCGAAAATTCCGTGCGGCTAGTGTCTATGGTCGGCAAACGAATTCCACTCTACTGCTCCGGTGTCGGAAAAGCCCTGCTTGCCGATATGTCAAATGACGAAATCAAAAGCATCTGGGACAAGAGCAACAAAACGCCACTGACAGAGCATACTATCACGGATTTTTCAAAATTTATGCAAGAAATTGAAGAAACCAGAAAACGCGGCTATGCTATGGATAATGAAGAATATGAATTGGGCGTGCGATGCATCGCTGCAAGTATAAAACACGGTGAACAGAAGCCGCAATACGCATTTAGTATTTCAGCTCCCATTCACCGCATGGACGAAAAACGTATGAAAGAAATCGCCGAGTATGCACTCGCAATGAAAAAAATCAATCTTTAACGCGAACCGATGGGTTCAATGCAAAGACAAACAGAAGTGCCTGAACTGCTAACAGCGTGTTCAGCACTTTTTTCATTAGATTATAAAAGGTATCTAATGTAAGTGTAATATCTGCCGCACTCAAAAGTCTTATGGCTTCAACCATTTCAAAGCCAAAACTAAGCACTAAGAGAACACCGGCACAAAATGTCAGCGCCTTATTACCCCAGTTCTGATAATACAGGAAAAAGATAATCAAACAGATTAACTCAATCGCACCCAATATCATAAAACTTAATGGGTCTCCATTATCTCCGCGGTAATGAATCGGTATGTAAATTAAATTATCCACTGCTAACAAAAGCATCATCGCAAATCCAAGGATAATATTTTTATCTGCTCCATTTCCCTGCGCAATTTTGTGCACACCAAAAGCAAACATCAGTGCCGCCACAAAGGCAAATGGCGTAATCAGCAAAAACAAAATGACAACCGGCATCGATACATCATAATTGCTATAGTATTCACTTAACAAAAGAATTGCCTGCACCAACGTAAACGCTCCCAGGAAAAAAGTAATCAGCGTCAATACACGCACCGGCATTCCCCATTTTTTATCCTGCAATGTAATTGTGTGGTTTTCGTTCATCTAAATCCCTCCTGCATAAATATATTTTTAATTTTATAACCAGTTTTTCTGTATCTCATTAACTAGTTCTACAAACATATCGTAGTATTTTGTTTTAACCTGACGTATAATATCTAATGCAATCGCCTGATTATATGCATGTGCAACATTATTTCTTGATGTAAGTGCACTTAACCATAATTCTTCGTCTGCTATCATTCCCGCTTTATATGCCGTTTTCAGTACTGTACGCGGAGAACCTGTCGCTCCCTCTGCGTAACCGTGATATGTTAAAATCTCTTTCATTGCTTTCCATGCTTGTTCAAAACATATCTCATACAAGCCAACCATCCCTGTCATTTCCACATTTCCATATGGTGCCTGATAAGAATAAATGTCCTTTAAATTATGAATGGCAGCCTGCAAATTATCAAACTTTTTCATATATCACCATTCCCTCCCGTTTTATGGAGTCCAGCAATTCTGCCTGAATCGGTTTATCCAAATCCAGCACGTCAAACTGTAACAAAGTTGGAGTTTCTTCGTCCACCGCTAAAATAAACTGACTGCTATTGCCTCCATAAAACGCCAAATCTATATCACTTCGTTCTTTATAATCTCCCCTGGCACGCGAACCAAAAAGAATTAACTTTTTTACATCATTTTCCTTCGCCAGCCTAATTATTTCCTGTAAAACGTTTTGTTTGATACCTGTCTTCTCAGATAACTGCATCATTTTAACAATCTCCTATGCGTAATATTCTTTCGAAAACACCTTAACAATTATTATACACTAATTTACATTATAAAAAAACAATTAATTTTATTTACGAGTATAATAAGTAACCAAAACACCTTTTTTTACTTGCAGATAAACATTTTTCTTCATCCGTTTGTTTACTTTTTTTATTTTTTTCAAACTCATGGTAACTCTTGTTTTTCCTCTATCCCATTGCACACTTTTTACTTTTTTTGCAGCCAAAAACCTGATGGTTGACTTATCAAGCTTCAAAGTAATGTTTTTCTTTGATTTGCTTTTCAGCCTGACCGTAATATTCTTTCTTTGTCTGCCTGCCTTTTTCAATGCCTTTTTAACTGCTTTTTTGACAGAACGGCTGACATTTGAAGTATTTTTGCTGCCTGTTACTTTTACCACGACTACAATATTTGTCGTTTTTTTCAAGCCCTTCTTCTGCTTTATTGGAGTTGCACTAGGTGCCATTGTTGGCGTCACCGTCGGCGCTTCACTGGGCGTTATTGTCGGGGTCGCCGTTGGCACCACGCTAGGCGTAACTGTTGGTGTCGCTGTTGGTGTCACTGTTGGCACCACACTAGGCGTAACTGTTGGCGTCACCGTCGGTGCTTCAGTAGGCGTTATTGTCGGAGTCGCCGTTGGCACCGCACTAGGCGTAACTGTTGGTGTCGCTGTTGGCACCGCACTAGGCGTAACTGTTGGTGTCATCGTTGGCGTTTCCTCCGGCTGATCGGACTTTACCTGATAGTAATATGTAATATTGGTATCCGCCTCTGTCACTTTCAATTCATCTTGATTCAGGCTGTTTCCAGCCAAAATATATCCAGACAATTCCGGATTTCGCAGTATATAGGTAGAATTTTTCGGTACATACACAGTTGCCGTATCTGCACAAGGAAGCAAGGTACTTGTCCCGTCTGCATTCTTTACCTGATAATGAATGTTAACTCTGCTCCATTCCTGCTCCGCCGTTTTATCCGTTGCCAACACTTCTCCCGTATCCACATTGATAACTTTTCCATCCAGCCTATCACCATTTGACAAGCCATACACATCCGAAAACACAATAGAAAGTGATTCTCTTGCCTCATCCGGATTGTATGAATTACTGAGTGCCGGAATCGTGTAAGTCTTTTCTTCCTGATACTTAACTGTTTTACCATCGGCTCCAATAATCTGAAAGCTCATTTTCAAATGCTGCTCTCTGTTTACCAGATTTTGTACCACGGTGCGAAATTCCAAATCCGTATTGTTTGCCTTTGTTATATTTTTCTCGCTGATTCTATATTTTTCACTATCCCGGTCTAATGTTCCCGTTTTACTGTGCGGAATTGAAATTTCAGGATTACTGACATAAATTTCTGCCGGCTTACTGACATAATCCGTATTATTTAACTTCCTTGCCAATTCCATTTTACACACTTCACAAAAAGGCTGTCCCAGCCATCTCATCATACATTCGCGGCTCGGTGCAAATGCCGTTTCCGTTCCTGCCATTGTGACGCCAATTCCTCGAAATCCAAGCATTTTACTCCATTTAATCGTATCCGGATTCGAGGTATCCGAAGTATTTGGTTTATTCGTGTATCTCTCGTACTCATCCCCCAATCCACCAATACTATGAGCTGTTTCATGTGCCATAACCATCCCATCTTCATTGTCCTCTGAATTAGTGGAAAATGAAAACAAGGAATTTACTGAAGCACCATAACTGCCCTCTGAATTACACAGCACATGAATAGTTGCAACATTAGCCCCCCTGTCCAGATAATTTTGCTCCAAATCTTGTCTTAGTTCTTTTGCCTTCTCATCCCCACCATTTGAAAAGCCAGCTGCTTTTCCATAGACTTTAACGTGAAAATAAGTATCTGCATTCTTGCCCCCATACACACTAATTCCGGACTCGTTAGATACAGCCTGCACTGCATATATATTTATGTGGTCAGAATACTCTTTATACGGAGACCATCTTAACATTCCCTGTGCTTTCTGCTTCGCATCCTGTAAAAATTTGTCCTGTTCATCTGCCGTGTAGCCATCTCCCATAATTACAATGACAAAATTTTCTTTATCATCACCTGTCTTATGAATCACATGAACCGGGAAAATAGTTTTCGGTGTTTCCTCATCTTTCGCTTCTGCTGTATGAAGTGAAAACAAGGAAAATAATAGTGCCATACAAATTAACACTGCTTCCCACCGTCTCATGATTTTTTTCATTTGAACACCTCTTCCTATGTATAATTTCAAAACGAAACTGTATGATCTTATTATATCTGTTTATTTCCATGCTTTCAACTAAATTTACACAAGGGTTTGTGTAAAGGGTTCGTTGGCACTTTTTCTGTTTTCAGTAATTCCGTAGAAAAGCTTTGCGTCTCGTGGGCACTCTCGCTCGTTGAGTGCGTAGCGGTATGGGCACTGAAACTACCAGTGCCACATACCGACGTACTCAAACCCACGAGTCGCAAAGTTTTTCTACGGAATTACTGAAATCCAAAGGAACCAGCAGCGAACATTTGTCACAAACCCGTCATTCCAAACTCAGTTTTTCTTATTTTTACTGGTAAAATTCATCCTTTAATATCACAATCAGTCATGAATATTTTTTCATCCTTTGTGCATACTAACAGAGGAAATGGAGGTAATTACGATGCAATTAACAGAACAGGAAACCAACGTAATCAAAGATTTACAGACACAGGAGAAAGCATGTGTTGACAAATACCGCTTTTATGAGCAGTCTGCCCATGACGAAGAACTAAAAAACTTATTTCACCGCATTGGTGATGAGGAGCAGGAACATTTTGACTCCTTAGGCATGGTGCTCAAGGGTGATGTACCAAATGTAAGTGCCGCCCGCAGCGGTATGGAGGGATACACGCCTTCCGAAAGTTACGCAGCAGGTAACAACTCCGAAGAGAAAAAACATGACCAATTTTTATGTACCGACTGTATTGCAACAGAAAAACTCGTTTCATCCACCTATAATGATGATGTTTTCCGTTTTTCTGCCAGCAATATCCGAAGACTCTTAAATCACATCCAGACAGAAGAACAAAATCACGCAGAGATGATTTACAAATACAAAACGGCAAACAATATGGCATAGCCTGTCATAATTTCCCCTCGCTGCGCATACAATGATACAAGGGTACCAAAGTCCAAACTCGTTCATGCTTGCATGATAAGAGATTGGACCTTGGTACCCGCCAAACATGAGAAAGTAGCGATTTATGCAATAAATCCGCGGATTTCGAATGTTTGCAGGATTGCGAAAGTTGTGAAACAACGGAGCAATCCGTATCATTGTTTGCAATTCAGCAAGGCACAAAGTCCAGACTCGTTCATGCTTGCATGATAAGAGATTGGACCTTGGTACCCGCCAAACATGAGAAAGTAGCGATTTATGCAATAAATCTGCGGATTTCGAATGTTTGCAGGATTGCGGAAGTTGTGAAACAACGGAGCAATCCGTATCATTGTTTGCAATTCAGCAAGGAGGAATATTATGATACAAATTTTCAAAAGAAACAAGAAAATCACAAAACTATTTTTGTTACTGTTTTTTTTATGCTGCACTGCTTTTCTTCTTATTTTTTACATAGAATCGGACAAGCCCATAACAAAGAAAAAGCAAACGGCAGCAAAAACAACTGCGGACAAACCAACATCCATTTCTTATTGTGTGACTTCTCTTTCTGATGAAGAAGAATCGACATTGGTTTATCATCCGACGGAACGTGTTTTGTCTCAGTTTATTCGCAAAAAAAATCAATATATCCGAAATATCTGGGATGAAAAATCCGGTTGGACGACTAACGTAGAATCATGGAAAATAAAGAAATCCGAAACACTAGAGCATTTTTCGTATAATACGAATGGGGCTCTCTATGCCTGCAAAAAGAAATGGTCAAAAGGCAAATTAGCAAAGCAATCCATTGTCTGTCTGCGAAATAACGGCAACATAAAAAATATAAATCTCATCCACTTAAACAACAAACAAAATACGGATGAAATCAAAGATATCCGGTGTAATGGCACTTCCATCGCCATCACCTATCAATACGGAAATGTAACAATATACAATTTATTAGAACGACTGGCATTTGGCGGCAGTTCCATAAGCGGTATGCCGGGGGAAAATATTTTTTATGATTTGCATTATTTAACAATTGAAACAAAAAAAACGACCGAAGAAATTTATCTGCGCGACTATGATATCCGCTCCGGTGAGGTCACACACACATTTCCACTGGGCAGTTTTGCACAAAAAAAAGAGGATTTCCACATCACAAATCTTGGAAATACTCTTTATGTTCTGACACCTCGTGGCTTATTTCGCGGAGAATGCGAAAGCAGTTCCCTGCAAAAACTGCTTGCATTCCGCGAATTACAATTACCACCGCAAAGCAACATTTTAACCATGTTTTCCGGTTCTGCCGATTCTCTCTACCTCGTTATCAAAGAAGCAGACGGCAGCAAATCCATTCGGCTTATTCATCTTCCAAGCCAAAATCTTTCAGACCAAAATCATCCCGAGTCAAATCATGCTACACAAAAGGTCTGACATGGCTATTTACCGGAAGAAGTGTCCTGCGAATTTTGTCCGGGCTGCCCCATGGCAGACATATCGGAAACGGTAATACTTGTTGCCTTCTCACCATCTGTCTCCACACTGACCATCTCTCCCGGATTAATTTCACTTACCGAGATTTCCGTACTTTCCTCACCGGATTTCTTATATATCTTGGTATCGCTGTCAATCTGGTAAGTCTTTGACTCACCTTTCTTTTTGCCACCATCCTTCGCATCTGCCGGTGGGGTTCCCTCCGGTTTCTTGCCATCATTATCCTGCTGCATACCAGCCGGTGGGGTTCCCTGCGGTTTATTCCCCTCGATTCCGGCAGCTCCTCCACTTGCTGCTTCCGGCTTTTTGTCATCCTGCTTATCCATAACTTCCATCACTATCTGCGTGTCTGAAACACTTGTCACACGCCCCATTACTGCATTTGTTGAACTCTCACTATCCTTTGAGCTACATCCGGAAATGTTCATAGCCGCCAAACACAAAATCAGACTGGTGCCTATTGCTCGAATCTTCTTTCCTTCCATATGTAACCTCCACTTCATATACAAATGATTTATTGTTATGGTCACATTGTATCGAAAGGAAATGGTCACTCTGTGTTTAGTCTGTGTAAAATGTGTGACCGATTATTTTGCCTGCAATTCGTCCAGTGTCAAATCATAGGCAGGCAGAAAATCCTGCATAAACACTTCAACTTCTTCCATATTCATATCATGCAGTGCTTTTTTCGTTGTTTCGTATGCCGTCTTAAATTCCTGATTGCCGGAATTTAATTCCTGCTTACATTTAATCAGTGCAGATAACTTATCTGCCGCTTTCACAAGACGCCACTCATATGCTTTGTCCTCCTGCGGGAAAAACAATTTCTCATAATGCTTTTTCATATAATCCGGCAGTTTATCCACCATCTTTTTACTCGCAACATACTCCACCCGTTTATAAGCTTCTTTGATATCATCATCATAATACTTGACAGGCGTAGGCATGTCTCCGGTAATGATTTCATTCGCATCGTGATACATTCCCATGAGAGCAATTCCATTGAAATCCACGTGTTTTCCACATTTCTCATTGGCTATGAGTGAAAGTCCGTGCGCTAACATCGCAACTTCCAGCGAGTGTTCACTAATATTTTCCTGAATAGAATTTCGCATAAGTGCCCATCGCTCAATATTTTTCATGCGCGCCATCATCGCAAAAAATGAATACATCCTAATTCTCCTTCAACATCTTTTTCATATAGTAACCCGTATAGGATTCTTCGCAGTTTGCCACCTGTTCCGGCGTTCCCTGCGTAACAACCGTGCCGCCGCGGTCACCGCCTTCCGGTCCCATGTCAACGATATAATCTGCCGTCTTAATCACATCCAGATTGTGTTCAATAACAACCACAGAGTTACCGCCTTCAGTCAGCCGCTGCAAGATTTCAATCAACTTATGAACATCCGCAAAATGAAGTCCTGTCGTCGGCTCGTCCAAAATATAAATGGTCCGTCCGGTACTTCTCTTACTCAATTCTGTCGCAAGCTTGATGCGCTGAGCCTCACCACCGGACAACGTAGTCGATGGCTGCCCTAATTTGACATATGACAATCCCACATCATACAACGTCTGAATCTTGCGGTGAATCGTCGGAATATTTCGGAAAAATTCAAGGGCATCTTCTACCGTCATATCTAACACATCGTAAATACTTTTTCCCTTATACTTAACATCCAGTGTCTCACGATTATACCGCTTTCCGCCACAAACTTCGCAAGGGACATAAATATCCGGAAGGAAGTTCATCTCAATTTTCAATATACCGTCACCACTGCATGCTTCACAACGGCCGCCCTTCACATTAAAACTAAAACGTCCTTTCTTGTATCCTTTTGCTTTCGCATCCGGTGTCGAAGCAAATAAATCTCGTATCATATCAAATACACCGGTATAAGTTGCCGGGTTTGAACGAGGGGTTCGTCCAATCGGAGACTGGTCAATATTAATTACCTTATCTAACTGCTCCACGCCTTCAATTCCTTTATGCTTTCCCGGGATACAGCGAGCCCGGTTTAATGTGCGGGTCAGACTCTTACACAAAATTTCATTCACAAGAGAACTCTTTCCGGAACCGGATACACCGGTCACGCAGGTCATTACCCCCAGAGGAATCTTGACATTAATATTTTTCAAATTATTTTCGCTGGCACCTTTTACTTTCAGATAACCTGTTGGTTTGCGTCTCTTTGCTGGCACAGGAATCTGCTTTTTCCCACTTAAATAAGCACCTGTAATCGACTCCGGCACTTTCATCAAATCTTCTGCCGTACCGCACGCAACCACGTGTCCGCCATTTTTTCCTGCTCCCGGTCCGATGTCCACAATATAATCCGCCTCACGCATGGTATCCTCATCATGTTCCACGACAATCAGCGTATTACCAAGGTCACGAAGTTTCTTTAACGTAGCAATCAACCGGTCATTATCCCGCTGATGCAGACCAATACTCGGCTCATCCAAAATATAAGCCACACCGACAAGTCCCGAACCAATCTGTGTCGCCAGGCGGATTCGCTGTGCCTCTCCGCCGGAAAGTGTAGCCGTCGCACGCGCCAGTGATAAATAATCAAGACCAACATCTACCAAAAATCCCAGACGCGAACGAATTTCCTTTAACACAAGACGCCCAATCTGCTTTTGTCTGTCGGTCAATGTCAATTCATCCATAAATTTCTTCAAATCTATAATGGAATATTCACTAATTTCTGCAATGTTTTTATCCCCAACCGTAACCGCAAGGGATTCTTTTTTCAACCGCTTGCCGCCGCAGACATGGCAGGGCGTAATCTGCATAAATGACTCATATTCCTGCTTCGTAGTCTCCGAACCGGTCTCACGATACCGCTTCTGTAAATTACCAAGCAGTCCCTCAAACGCAATATTATAAACACCGTGTCCATGTCTGCCGGTATAATGAACTTCCACACGCTGACCGCCGGTACCATACCAGATTAAGTCATGAACATCCTCCGGATATTCCCCATATGGTGTATCTAAATCAAATCCATAAAACTCTGCCATCGCATCCAAAATTGCACGACTGTAGCTATCCGGATTTACCACAGACTGCCATCCCGGTGCTGCAATCGCTCCCTGTGCAATACTAAGCGTCTTATCCGGAATAATCAAATCCTCATCAAACTCCATCCGGTAACCGATTCCATGACATTCAGGGCACGCACCAAATGGATTGTTAAACGAAAAACTGCGTGGCTCAATTTCATCTACACTAATTCCACAGTCCGGACAGGAAAAACTCTGACTGAAAGAAATTTTTTCTCCTCCAATCACATCGACAACCAATAAACCATCGGCTAACTTAAGCACCGTTTCAATAGAATCGGTCATTCGTTTTTCAATTCCTTCGCGAATAGAAAGTCGGTCCACTACAATTTCAATGTTGTGTTTTTTATTTTTCTCTAACTTGATTTCTTCATCCAGCGAATACAAATTACCATCCACGACAACGCGCACATAACCGCTGCGCTTTGCCTTGTCTAATACTTTTACATGCTCTCCTTTGCGGCCACGCACAACCGGGGCAAGCAGCATAATTTTCGTACGCTCCGGCAACTTCATAATTTCATCCACCATCTGGTCTACCGACTGTTTTTGGATTTCCTTGCCACACTTCGGGCAATGAGGAATTCCAATTCTGGCATATAAAAGACGGAAATAATCATAAATTTCCGTAACCGTACCAACCGTAGAACGTGGATTACGATTCGTCGATTTCTGGTCAATCGAAATTGCCGGTGGAAGCCCTTCTAAACTCTCAACATCCGGCTTCTCCATCTGACCTAAAAACTGTCTGGCATAAGAAGATAATGACTCCATATATCTTCTCTGTCCTTCGGCGTAAATGGTGTCAAACGCTAACGATGACTTTCCGGAACCGCTTAAACCGGTCAACACCACAAATTTATCTCTTGGAATATCCAAATCAATATTTTGAAGATTATGCTCTTTGGCACCTCGTATCCGTATTTCTCGCTTTGTATCCATACTAACCTCCATCGCTTTTTTGCTTCTAAAGTTCACTGCGGATTTCCTCTAAATGCTTTTTATATTCAATCATCCGGTCACGCAGTTTGGCAGCCTTTTCAAAATTCAACTCAGCCGCTGCCTGATTCATCTGTTTCATCATCTTAGCAATATGACGCTGCAATTCCTCAAAACTCATGGATTCCGGATCTTTCTCTTCTTCCGTAATATCCGTACCTGCTTTCTTTGAAATACGGATTCGATCGCGCACCGCCTTCTGAATTGTCTTTGGCACAATGCCGTGTTCTTCATTATATTCTTTTTGTATCTTGCGACGCCGCTCGGTTTCATCAATTGCCTTACGCATGGAATCGGTAATCTTATCTGCATACATAATAACATGTCCTTCCGAGTTTCGTGCCGCACGTCCAATCGTCTGAATCAAAGAAGTCTCCGAACGTAAGAAACCTTCTTTGTCCGCATCCAGAATCGCTACCAACTGAATCTCCGGAATATCAAGCCCCTCTCGCAATAGGTTAATTCCGACTAAGACATCAAACACATCCAGACGCATATCGCGGATAATTTCTGAACGCTCCAGTGTATCAATATCCGAATGCAGATACCGCACGCGCACCCCGACTTCTTTTAAGTATTTTGTTAAATCCTCTGCCATTCGTTTTGTCAGCGTCGTAACGAGAACCTTTCCCTTCTTCTCGGTAACCTTTCGAATCTCTCCGAGTAAATCATCCACCTGTCCTTTAACCGGTCTTACATCAAGTTCCGGATCCAACAGCCCCGTCGGACGAATAATCTGCTCGGTACGAAGCAGCTCATGCTCTGTCTCATACGTCGAAGGCGTTGCCGAAACAAACATCATCTGATTAATATGCCCCTCAAATTCCTCAAAGTTCAGAGGGCGGTTACTTTTGGCAGAAGGCAGGCGAAATCCATATTCTACAAGTGTAGATTTCCTCGACTGGTCCCCGGCAAACATCCCGCCAATCTGTGGAATCGTAATATGCGACTCGTCCACAATAATCAAAAAATCATCAGGAAAATAATCCATCAAAGTCATCGGCGTTTCCATCGGCTGTAACCCATTTAAATGCATGGAATAATTCTCAATGCCGGAACAAAAACCGGTCTCCCGTAACATCTCAACATCAAAATGTGTCCTCTCAGAAATCCGCTGCGCCTCAATCAATTTATCCTCACTCTTAAAATACTTCACGCGCTCATCCAGTTCTTTTTCAATTCCCGCAATCGCACGCTCCATCTTATCCGGTGCCACTACATAATGGGATGCCGGAAAAACAACCATATGCTCTAAATCGGCCGTCGCCTCTCCGGTCACAACATCAATTTCCTGAATCCTGTCCACTTCATCTCCAAAGAACTCAACCCGAATCGCACGGTCACTTGCCGATGCCGGAAAAATCTCAACTACATCACCACGCACACGGAACGTGCCACGATGAAAATCCATATCATTCCGCGTGTACTGAATATCAATCAGACGCCGAATCACTTCATCCCTATCCTTTTCCATGCCCGGACGCAGAGAGACCGTCATATTTTGATAATCGATTGGACTACCCAGTCCATAAATGCAGGAAACACTCGCAATAATAACCACATCACTGCGCTCAGTCAGTGCCGCTGTCGCCGAGTGGCGCAGTTTATCAATTTCGTCATTGATTGCCGAATCCTTTTCTATATAAGTATCCGTTGAAGGCACATAGGCTTCCGGCTGGTAATAATCATAGTATGACACAAAATATTCTACCGCATTCTCCGGGAAAAATTCTTTAAATTCTCCATACAGCTGTGCCGCCAGTGTCTTATTATGCGCAATCACAAGCGTCGGCTTATTCAATTTTTCAATCACATTTGCCATTGTAAAAGTTTTACCGGAACCGGTAACACCAAGAAGGGTCTGAAACTGATTTCCTTCCTGAAAGCCTTTCACAAGAGCATCAATCGCCTGCGGCTGGTCACCGGTCGGCTGATATTCGGAATGTAATACGAAATGGTCCATCGTTTATTTGTCCACCTCCGTCTGGATGAATTGGTATAACAACATAGGGAACAAATCATATGATTCATTCCCTATCGATAGGTCGTTCACTACTCGTGATACAAGTATAGCACATTGAAAAATGTATTGCAACGAAAAAAATGAACATTTGTTCGTTTTCTTAATTTCCCCTCCCTTAAAATTTTCTGCTAACTGTTCCATACTTTAAAAGTCTTCTGTAACATCATTAATAAATACATAATAGACATCCCCATACATCTCTGTATGCACAAACCGCCCATAGTCAAGCACTGTCTTCACCGTACCATCCTTATATATAATGCGGTATTTCACCCGGTCAACGCATCCATTTCCAGCTCCGAAATCATATCTTCACTTTCCGTCATATGAATAATATTTTCCACACGCATTTTTACAAGTAATGGACTGTACGGCTTAACAATAAAATCCGAAACACCCAGTTTTAAACATTCTTTTTCATCCTCTTCACCATCTAATACTGTCGTAACCAAAATCGGTATTCTGTTGTAATCAGAATTGTTTTCAACGTGTTTCAAAAACTAAAAACCATTCATAACCGGCATCTGAATGTCTAATAAAATCGCCGATATGCTTTGAGCCTCTTTCTCTAATATATCCAGTCCATGCTGCCCATTTGCAGCCGTCAGCACTACATAGTCCTCCTGCAATATTTCTAAAAGGAACTGTCTGTTTATTTCATCATCTTCAATTAAAAGAAGTGTTTTCATTCGTTTATCCTTAATCTTATCTTATTTGTAAATATTTTTATGGTACAGATATTATATCGGCGGAAAATTTATTTTGATTTACTATGAACAACTATTTTTTCATCCACCACACCGACGCATTTAAAACCGCTGCAAAAATCACCCACAAAAGATAGGGAATCTGAAGCCATGCAGCCACCGGGTCAATGAGGCGCCATACAAGTATCATCATAAAAATCAACAAAAGCATAATGAGAAGCCAGACAAGGGCAAATCCATAGGCCTGCAGATTAAAGAAGAAAACGCCCCACATAAGATTAAAGAATAATTGTACCCAAAACAAATTGAGTCCGATTGTTTTTGCCATGCTTTCTTCACTGCTAAAAATACGGGCAAGTCCGATTCCCATCAGGGCATACAAAATCGTCCAAACAATTGGAAACAGCACTGCCGGCGGAGAAATAACCGGCCGAATTCCCATACCATATTCTGCTATGCCATCCCGAATTACAAATGCTCCTAATGCGCCCAAAAGTTCAATCAAGACAACGGTTCCAAGATACAACTTAACCTCTTGTTTTTTTAACATAAATATTCATTTCCAGCACCACATTCTTTGTACCAATATATTTGTCAAACCGGGAAAATATACCGCAATAAAAAGCTATTCCAGGCCTTTACGAAACCGGTCAATCATCGTTGCCGTAAGGCTTAATAGATTTTTATCTTCTTCAATTTTATCCCGCTTAACAAAGCGCGCCGTTGCAAGTTCCGTTTCGTCAATTGTAATCGAAGTACCGCCATCTACTTCGCAGTAATAGCCAAGTAAAAGATTCGAGTCAAAGCCCCATGGCTGGCTGTCAAAATAACGGATATTTTTCACACGAAGTCCCACTTCTTCCTGCACCTCACGCACGACCGTCTGCTCCGGTGTCTCACCAATTTCACAGAAACCGGCAAGCAGTGCACGCCCTTTGTAGGGACGGTCTGCATACGTGGAAATCAAAATAGAATCCTCATGAATCAACCCGATAATCACCGCTGGGGCAATCTTTGGAAAAATCAAATTTCCACAATGCGGGCACCTCTTCATCCGCTCCTTTTTATCATGCACGGTTTTTGTACCACAGCGCCCGCAAAAAACATTGTCGCGGTACCAGACATACAAATGATATCCTGTCATCCCGGCAAAGCAGGTGTATACTGGGGCATTTCTGCGAAGACTCCGAATTGGTTCATAGGAAAAAGAAAAAATGTCTGATATAAACAAACCCGCTGATAAATCCCCCGGCATATAAAGAAAATAACAGGTTTCATCAATCGAAAATAAATATTGTAATAAATGCTTTTCACACCCCAATTCACTATAGGTTGGAAGCACAATTTTTCCATCTTCAATACGGCACAAAATCCTGTCATCCGGTTTCCCATGTCCACGAAAAACAAGCACAAAATCATCCGGTTTTGGACTTTTTGCATGATAAGCGTTATCAAACTTTTTTGGTGCAATTTCTTGTATCATAACCAGTTCTCCTTAAAATCAGTAAATATCTTAAATCACTTTTTTCATCTGCCAACGCCCGGACAAATATCTCACAACAAATAACAGCGAGCGAACCGCCCAGTCAATAAACATACCAAACCACACACCTAAAATACCCATGTTACATACCACCGCAAGTAAATAACTGCAAAGCACGCGGAACAGCCACATGGAAATAATTCCTGTCAGCATCGTAAATTTCACATCGCCTGCTGCCCGCAATGCATTTGGCAGGGTAAAACTGAGTGGCCAGATAAAAACAGCAATTGTACTAAACCAGCGAAGCACCTCTGCTGCCATTTGTGTCGCCTCCGGCGAAAGCGAAAATACAGACACAACAGGAACCGCAAAAACAAACAGCAAAATATTCATAATCCAGTCCCCTGCATAAGCAAATAACATCAACTTTTTCGTATATTTTTTTGCCTGTGCCACTTCACCGGCACCAAGACACGTTCCAACCACCGTAATCAATGCAAGTCCCATCGACATGCCGGGAATATTCGGAAATTCAATAATTGAATAACTGACCGAATTGGCTGCAATCGCTGCCGTTCCAAATGCTGTTATCATGCTTACCACCATTAATTTTCCCACCTGAAACATACTATTTTCAATTCCGCTTGGGATTCCAATTCGGAGAATCCGAAGAATCATTTTCTTATTAGGAATAAGAGAAGAAAATCTTTTTAACTGCAACGGATTATAAGGACGGGCAACCAAAATTGTCATACAAACACCACAGACAACTCGACTTACAAGTGTCGCAAGTGCCACCCCGAGCACCCCATAACCAAGTGCCACCAAAACCGCATTCAGCGCAATATTAATCGCATTCATTAACACACTGAGTCCCATACTGACCTTACTGTTTCCTACACTTCTGAAAATGGCTGCTCCCGCATTATAAATTCCAAGAAATGGATAAGAAAGTGCCGTTACAAACATATAAATCCATGCACTGTGCATAACCGAATCTTCCACACTGCCAAAGATTGCCGGTAACATCTGCTTTCCAAAGACTGCACAAATAAACGCTGCCGCCATTGAAAAAACGAAAAGCACCGTCTCTAACTGTCCTGCTGCATACGTAGCATCTTTTGTATCACGTCGTCCGTTATACTGACTGCAAACGACGGCACCTCCTGTCGCAAGTGCCGCCATAACCTGAATAATTAATAGATTAATATTGGTCGTAAGTGCTACGCCGGACACCGCTGCTTCTCCAGCCTTAGAAACCATCAGCGTATCCACCATGCCGACCATTACATTTAAAAACTGTTCAAACATAAGAGGCATCACAAGTGCCCTTAGCTGTTTTCCTGTGTACATCATTCATCTCATATCCTTACGTCTCATTTCTGAACATAGTGTACCACAGGTTTTTCTTCCCTTCAACTATCTAGTTATATCCGATTGCCATCAGGGTGAACTTCTTTGATTCACTTTCATCATTCATGCGAAGTTCAATTGTATGCTCTGCCTCGGCATCCTCTTCGATGGCTACATATACTTTACCATTATTCCATCCACTGGTATCATAACCACTCAGGGTTGCCTGAAGTTTTCCATCTACATACAAATCAGCCGAACCATATTCTTTCGAATTGCTTAATTTATAAATTAACGTAAGTGCTTTACATTTTACTTTTAATTTCAAAGCGTCCGTGCCGCTTGTTGACGTATGCATCCAGTTATCCGGGAACCATGCCGCGCCTTTTTGTCCCTTATACTCGTACTGAAAAGAGCCCGTTGCATTATCATTTTGATTAAATCCGCCGGAGCTAAATGATGTAATTGCATTGTCCTTTGTAACATCAGTCTTAGAATCCAACATCTTCATTCCCTGGTAAGCAGATGACTTAACCGGTGCCATCGCATCCATATCAGTGATATTATCTTCTTCTGCCGTTTCTTTATCCATCTTATCAAACATGCGTGTAATACAGTCTGCCATCAACTGATAACCAGTGTTGTTTGGATGCAGAGAATCACCAAAGTACCATTTATAAAATGCTTTCTGGTCATTTCCATTAAAATAAGACGAAATCGCATTTCCCATACTAATCATCGGTAAATCATAATGCGTACCAAATGGACGATAATTGTTTTCACAGACAACACCGCCACTCGCCTTCTGAAATACTGAGAACACAAGCACAACGGCAGAGCCGGATTTCAATGCCTGGCGAATCAGTCCTTCATAACCTTTTCCTGCGGTTGCCGTACCATAATCATTTACAGCGAATTCAATGAACAGCACATCCGGATGGTCGCTTCCCTCCGGCAAACGATCAATCACATCACGATTGTAACGTACCACACCAATATCGGATGGCGTTCCGCTCATTCCGGCATTGATAAAGTGAACATTTTCTCCATTGTTCTTTCCATATTTTGCTCCAAACGTCTTTGCGGAAACTTCCGCATAACACATGCTGTTTGGTTTTGCTAATGCGCCCTCAGTAATGGAACCGCCAATGTAGGCAAGCGTGACGTCTTTTCCGTCTCTCGCATTTTGGATTACTTTCTTGATTCTTGCGTTATTTCCGGTTGAGTACACACTATTTTCAAGCATCTCCTCGTACTGAGCATCTGTAACTTTATACACATCATTCTGTGCTTTTCCGCTAATGATAACATCATCCACAAGGAATGAATCCGTCGCGGTAGTCATGGTGAGTGTCATCGCAACATCGCCCTGATTTTTCGGAATCGTAATTTCACCTTTGAGCGTGGTCCATTTACCGCTTATGCAAGTTTTTCCTGCATCTGCGTTTGTAATCAGCGTAACGTCTCTTGCCATTCCATTCTGGTCCGTATAAGTCATACGAAGTGCAACCTTCTGGCTTTTTCCGGTATCCTGCTTTACAACAACGCTGAACTGATAATGCTCACCGGCAATCACATACGCGGAAATTGGAAGTTTTGCACCATCTGTTTCACTCGTTCTGTCTTTCACAAGAAGACTGTTCATACCGCCTTCTGTGTAGTTCTGTGAATTGGAAACTTCCAGTTTGCCACCAATCGGCGCAAATCCTTTGAGGTCCCCGTCTTCAAAATAGTTACTGTATACTTCCGACGCAACCGGTTCCGGCGTCTTAATCGGCACTTTGGTCACCAGTGGTTTCTCCAATGGTGTGCTTGTCGGCTGATTTGTTGGTTTACTCGTCTGCACCGGTACCTTCGTCACTTTAACTGTCTTTTTCTTTGTTACAATAATCTTTACGGTTCCAATTTTCTTTGTCTTTTTCTTATACTTTTCCTTCACCGTAACTTTGGCAGTTCCGACTTTTACTGCTTTGACCTTGCCGGAAGCTGAAACTTTAATTCTTTTGTTTGATGCGGTAAATTTGTATTTTGCTTTTTTCTTCTTATTCTTTACCACAATCTTTTTTGATTTTCCCTGCTCAATCTTAATTGTTTTTTTTGCAGGTTTTGCTTTCTTTGCTGCCGCACTGCTGTCCGATGCCGTGGCCGTTAATGACACAACCATCGCCACAGCCAGTCCGTGGCAAAGTAACTTCTTCATTTTTGCACAACCCATAATTGGCCTCCTTTATAATTTTATGTCTATATTATAGGGGATTTGTATAAGTTTTGCAAGGTGGCATTTTTTCAAGTTTCGTAAATTATCAAGAAAACGGTTACGTTAAGTGGGCACTCCCATTAAACAAACGCGTAAGGGTATCGGCATGTTAAATACACATGCTCGATACCCACGTGTTTGTACCCACTTATCGCAACCGTTTTCTTGATGATTTACTGGAATCCTGAAAAACTGATATCTAACACCGTATATAAACTAGTTCTTGTAATGCCTTTTGGGGGGGCAGGGCATACTTTTTCTGACATCCACCTGAAGCCCTGTATGACAACGCTTTTAATATTTCGCTGTATGCTTAGCAAAAAATGAGAATGTGAAACAACATTCTCGTTTTCTGGCTAAGCATACAGTGAAACTAATTTATTCCAGCCCTTCATTATAAATCCGATTGATGGCTGCCTGTGCTTGTTCCATCTCATGTTTTTTTATGATTCGGTCTCTGTCTTCTAAGATTGCTATCATTTCGTCGACAAGCTGTTCTTCTTTTAGCTCGGTCATGCGGTACAAATAGCCGAGCATTCGTGTGGCTGTATAATCGGTATTCATATATTTGTATGCAATCTCCCGGCACAGACTTTCGGCAAAGCCTTTTTGTAATAGTATTTCGTAAATTGCGTCACTTTTTCTTGTATCCATGAAATTCCTCCAATTTCAATACACTATTGCTCACCTGCATATTGCTACTTTCCAGACGTAACGACCGGAACAGATTTTTTTAACTTCTTTAGAAACCCGGCATTTTTCCAAAATCAATGCCATATGTGTAATACGTTCCCGTGTCTTTTCTCATAAGAAGTGCTTCGTTCATTTTTATGTATTCAATTCCTTTCACGAGAAATGATTTGCCAACGGCTGTGTTGTATAGTCCTTCGGTTAAGGTTTGGTAAGTAGGCATAGGCGCTCCTTTCTTAGTGCTTTTGGGGTTGAAATGTTTGGTTTTAGTGTAGCATGTTTTGGTGAATGGGGCAATTATCTTCTTTTTATTTTTGATTGTAAAAATAGCACCTAACAATTTCTGTTAGATGCTATCAGACTGTAGACAAAGTCCACGACAAATGTCGTGGATTTTTCTCGTATTAAA